>JAABSQ010000372.1 GCA_011390315.1 Desulfobacteraceae bacterium | reverse complement strand
GGAAGCCCGAAAAGATCCACGGGGATGATCCCCCGGGGCCTGAGTTTGCCCTCGCCTGTATTCGACGGGAGCGGGTGGTTTTCGGCGGCGCCCGGTTTCAGAGCCTCGATGGCCGTTCTCAGCCGGCCCGGATCCATGTTGAAGGTGGCCGGGTCGATATCCACAAAGACCGGGATGGCGCCCAGCAGCCGAATCACTTCGGCGGTGGCGATAAAGGTGAACGGGGTGGTCAACACCGCGTCTCCCGGTCCGACCTCGTAAGCCATCAATGCCATCAACAGGGCGTCGGTGCCCGAAGAGCACCCGAGGGCATGGCGAACCCCGGTATACGCGGCCAAGCGCTTTTCCAGTTCAGTGATTTCCGGCCCCATGATGTATTTGCCGTGGTCCAGGACCGTGAGAATATTCTTTTCTATCGTCTGCCGTATCCGCCGTTGCTGGGCGGCCAAGTCGATAAACTGCATGAGATCTATTCCTGGCATATCTCGGGTTGGTCATCAAAGTGGGTCAGGGGCGGCTTGCCGATGGGGTAGACATTGAACCCGATGTCGAACAACCGGCGATGATCCAGAATATTGCGCCCGTCGAAGATGAAGGCCGGTTTGACCATGGATTGGTATATCCGTTCATAATCGAGATCGGAATAGAGCTTCCATTCGGTCATGATCGCGATGGCGTCGCTTCCCTCGGCCGCGGCATAGGGATCGAGTTCATACCGAACCGCACCCTCGATGTCTTGCAAATCGGTTTTTGCGTTTTCCAGGGCCTCGGGATCGGTGATGATCAGTTCGGCCTTTTCCTCCACCAGTTTCCGGGAGATAAAAATGGCCGGGCTTTCCCGGGTATCGCCGGTATCGGCCTTGAAGGCGAAGCCGAAAAGGCAGATCTTCTTGGTGGCCAGGGTGTTGAACATGCAGGCCAGCATGTTGAAGACGAACCGGTTCTTCTGGTAGTCGTTGATCCGGACCACGCTCTCCCAGTAATCGGCCACTTCAAAGAGCCCGTAATAACGGCAGAGATAGACCAGGTTGAGGATGTCTTTTTTGAAGCAGGACCCGCCGAACCCGACGCTGGCATTGAGGAAGCGGGGACCCAGCCGATCGTCCATCCCCACCGCCCGGGCGACCTCGCTCACATCGGCGTCGGTTTTTTCGCACAGGGCCGAGATGGCGTTGATGGAGGAGATCTTCTGGGCCAAAAAGGCGTTGGAGACGAGTTTGGAAAGCTCGCTGCTCCAGATATTGGTGGTGAGAATGCGGTCCCGGTCGACCCAGTTGGCGTAGACCTCCACCAGGTCGTTTCTGGCCTTGAGGCCGCTGACCGTTTCGTCGGAGCCGATCAGCACCCGGTCCGGCTTCTCCAGGTCCTGAACGGCGGTTCCCTCGGCCAGAAACTCGGGGTTGGAGAGCACCTCGAAATGGTTCTTCTTGTCGGATGCAAGCAGAATCCGCTTCATGGCCTGGGCGGTCTTGACCGGCAGGGTGCTCTTTTCCACAATGATTTTGGGCGAACCCGAGCATTCCCGAATCTGCCGGGCGGTCTTTTCCCAGTATTGAAGATCGGCGGCCATGCCTGCGCCGGCCCCGAAGGTTTTGGTCGGGGTGTTGACGCTCACGAAAATGATGTCCGATTCCCGTATCCCCTCTTCGATGTCGGTGCTGAAGAAGAGATTCCGGCCCCGGGCTTCCCGAACCACATCATCCAGCCCAGGTTCATAGATGGGCAGTTTTTCGGAATTCCACCGGGCGATGCGGTCGGGATTGATGTCGACGACGGTCACCTTGTACTGCGGGCATTTCTGAGCGATCACCGCCATGGTGGGGCCGCCCACATAGCCCGCACCGATACACAGAATCCGTTTTTCGAAATTTTCGATCATTACTGTTCCAGTCCTCCCGCATTCAGCCGGGCCAGTTTGAAGATAATCTCCTCCTGACCGATCACGCCCAGTTCTTCCCGGGCCACATTCTCAATATACACCGGATCATTTTTGAGGCGCTGAATGGAACGATAGATCGAAAAATTTTTCCGAATCAGCTGTTCGTTCTTCCGGACCAGGCTGTCTCGCCCCCTTTCCATCAGCTTCAGGTCGGCCAGGCCGTTGTCCCCGAAGAGGATAAACAGGAAAAGCGAAAACATCGCCAGAACCGCCACGGAAACGCCAAAATTGTGCTTTGAATTCATCATCTCCTCACTCCCTTTCCGGCTGCCGCCAAAACGATCTTCATTTCTGGACTTTTCATCAGGAAGGCGATGCCGCTGTAGAAAATGCATCCGGTGGTGATGCACAGAAGCAGCCCTGAAACAAGACGGGTTGATGTGCCGCCTTCCCGGGGGATCGTCCAGTGGGCGACCCCCCAAACCGTACCTCCCATTATTACCGAACATATCACGGATTTGCAAGCAGAATTCATTATTTTCCCCCATTCAGGCGCACCGAGTTTCCATCGAAGGGAAAAAATCAGCAGAACCAGGTTCAAAATCGAGGCCGAAGAGGTCGCCAACGCCAGCCCCCCATGACCCATCGGCCCCATCAGCATCACCCCCAGGAACAGGTTGAAACCAATGGCGACGACGGCGGTTTTCATCGGGGTTCGGGTATCCTGAAGGGCGTAAAAAGCGGATGCGACGATGCGCACCCCGGAAAAGGCGGGAAGCCCCAGGCTGTAAAACAGCAGGGCATCGGCCGTGGCCCGGACCGCCCGGGCATCGAAAGCGCCCCGTTGAAACAGGAGGCCGATGATCGGCTCCCGCAGCACGATCAGGCCGACCATGGCCGGCAAGGTGATGAAAAAAACCAGCCGCAGGGTATGGGCGAAGGTGTCCCGCAGGCCCGCCATATCCCCGGCGGCCGCCTGCCGGGAAAGGCTCGGCAGCACTGCCGTGGCCATGGCCATGGCAAAAATGCCCAGGGGAAACTGCACCAGCCGGTCCGCATAATAGAGATAGGAGACGCTTCCCCGGGGCAGCAGGGATGCGAGCAGGGCGCCGACCAGTATGTTGATCTGGTAGACCGCGGCGCCGAGCACCGCCGGCAGCAGGGTGTTTCCGATTCGGGACAGGGCGGGATGAAAAAACCGGGCCTTTTGAAAAAGATGCACCCCGTGGCGAACCAGAAAGGGGGCTTGAAATCCGAGTTGAAGCAGCCCCCCCATCAAGACCCCCCAGGCCAGGCCGGTGATCGGTTCCGCCAGGTTCGGTGAAATGAAAAAAGCGGCGAAGATAATGGCGATATTCAGAAGGATCGGAGCCAGGGCCGGCCCGGCAAAGTGGCCCAGGCTGTTGAGAATGCCCATGCAGAGGGCGGTCAGACCGATGAAAAAAAGATAGGGAAACATGAGGCGGGTCATCCCCGTCGTCATCTCGAATTGAATCGGGTCGTCGATAAAACCCGGCGCGAAGACCCGCACCAGAACCGGAGATGCCCACATTCCCAGTATCACCGCCAGCACCAGAAGCGCGGCGGTGAACCGAAGGGCGGCGCAGGCCAGGCGAATCGCTTCGGGTTTTCCTTTTTCGGTCAGGTATTCCGTGAACACCGGAATGAAGGCGATGCTCAAGGCGCCTTCCGCGAACAGCCGGCGCATGAGGTTGGGAATACGGAAGGCGACGAAAAAGGCATCGGACCGCATGCCGGCGCCGAAAAACCCGGCGATGACCATGTCCCGGGCAAACCCGAGGAGTCGGCTCATGAGGGTGGCGCCGCCCACCACTCCGGCCGCCCGGGTGCATCGCTTGACTTCCGAGCCCGTCGCCTCTATTGTTTTCATATCCGTTTTTGCGTTTTAGATCTTGACATATGATGAAGGGTTTTATATGAGAAAGATTTTTAATAATCTATGAAAAATTTAACACAATATCGAAAGGAGCACGATTTTGGCAAATCATAAA
>JAABSQ010000371.1 GCA_011390315.1 Desulfobacteraceae bacterium | reverse complement strand
ACCATCTGCTGGCGTATTCTCCCCAAAAGGCATAATTTGAAAAGAGGGCCATGATAACCGTTTCGGCCACCCCGGGATCTTTTCCCGGCCCGGCAAGAACTCGCATTCGCTCAAACAGCTTCCCGGTCCGGGAAAAGATCCCGGGGTGGCCTCTCTCTTATTACCGGTTGGCTGGAATGATGATTCAGGCACGATATTGGAGCATCGGAGCGGCCGAATCGGGAATCGCACCGATGGGCGGAATAGAATAAAAGGAAAGGGGTCATGCAGGAAACCGATATCCAGGCCATTGTTCAGGCGGTTTTGGCGGAGATGCAGAAATCCGGCGGGGAAGCCCGGGCGGCGACCGCTCGCCCGCCGTCGGTCACCGATGAAAACGAACTTCGAATCGACCTGGAAGACCCCACCACGGCCGAGGCCCGGCAGCACCCGGGAATCGATCATCCCATCAATCCGGACGGGCTTCGGGCGCTGATGTCGGTCACCGCGGCCCGCATCGGCACGGGACGCAGCGGCCCCCGGCCGCGCACCGCCGCCAGCCTCCTGTTTCACGCCGACCACGGGGTGACCCAGGATGCCCTCATGCACGAGGTGGCTCCCGGCCTTTTGGAGGAGATGGGGCTTTTTACCGTGGAGAGCCGGGCGGCCGACCGGCAGGAGTATCTGAAGCGGCCGGATCTGGGGCGCC
Source organism: Desulfobacteraceae bacterium (assembly GCA_011390315.1). GTDB lineage: Bacteria > Desulfobacterota > Desulfobacteria > Desulfobacterales > Desulfococcaceae > JAABSQ01. The sequence continues at coordinate 3,239 of JAABSQ010000371.1, read as the reverse complement.
GGCTGACCGAAGAGGCCAAGGCGATGATTCGGGAGCGGTGTACCAAAAATCCCGATGTCCAGATTTTTGTCGGAGACGGCCTGAGCGGCGCGGCCATCGAGCACAACCTGCCGCAGATCATCCCGGTGATTCGGCAGGGCCTCCAAAACGCCGGGCTCTCGATGGGCGCCCTTTTTTTTGTGAAAAACGCCCGGGTCGGTCTGCTCAACGAAGTCAACGCCATTGTCGACGCCAAGGTATGCGCCGTTCTGATCGGGGAGCGGCCCGGCCTGGCCCGGGCCCAAAGCATGAGCATCTACCTGGGGTACCGTCCGAAACCGGACTCTACCGACGCCCACCGGGACGCCATCTGCAACATCTATGAAGGCGGGCTCAATCCGCTGGAGGCCGGCGCCCATGCCGTCCAGCTCATCCGGAAAATGATTCAGGAGAAGGCGAGCGGTGTTGAACTCAAAATGGTATAGACCGGCCGCGGATGCGATGAATCGAAGGTACCCTTCTGAACGTTTGATGGGCGGGGGAAGCCGATGGCTGTTTTAGATCCGATCAAACCCGAGATCCTGGCGGTGAGAATCATTCCCAATCTGGATCCGGGGCTGGGGAAAAAACTGAACCTGGCTCCGAACCAGCGGAGCCTGGGACTGATCACCTGCACGATCGACGACGCGCTCTATGTATCCATCGATGAAGGCACGAAGATGGCGGATGTGGAAGTGGTGTACGCCAAATCCTTTTATGCCGGTGCGGCCCATGCTTCCGGACCCCTTTCCGGTGAAATCATCGCCATGTTCGCCGGCCCGGATCCGTCCGAGGTGCGCGCGGCGGTGGCCGCCACCCAGGCCTATGCCCAGAATGAGGCCTGGTTTTACGCCGCCGACGAATCGGGCGCCAACGCCTTTTTTGCACACACCGTTTCCAGAACCGGCTCTTATCTGTCCAAAATGGCCGACATTCCCCCGGGCGAGCCGCTGGCGTACCTGATCGCCTGCCCTCTGGAAGCCACCTTCGGCCTTGATGCGGCCCTGAAGGCCGCCGATGTGGAAATCAGGGTCTGGTTTGAACCGCCGTCGGAGACCAATTTTTCCGGCGGACTGCTGACCGGCGCCCAGAGCGCATGCAAAGCCGCCTGCGACGCTTTTCGGGAGGCGGTGCTGGAGGTCGCCAATGATCCGATCCGATTCTGAAGGAGACGGCATGAGCCGGGATTTCGACAAAGACCTGGTCTCGATCCAGGAAGCGCGGCGGTTGATCGACCGATGCCATGGGGCCCAGGAGAAATTCCTCGATTTCAGCCAGGAACAGGTGGATCGGGTCTGCAAGGCCATGGCCGATGCGGCCTATCAGGCTTCCGAACGCCTGGGACGGATGGCGAACGAAGAGACCGGCTACGGCGTCCCCAAGCACAAAACCTTGAAAAATCAGCTCGCCAGTCGGGGCGTCTGGGAATCGATTCAGGACATCAGGACGGTGGGGGTGCTTCGGGAGGACCCGGCCAGGGGAGTCGTGGAAATCGGCTGGCCCATGGGGGTGGTGGCGGCGTTAAGCCCCAGCACCAACCCGACATCCACACTCATCCACAACACCCTGATCGCGGTGAAAGCCCGAAACGGCATCGTCAACGCGCCCCATCCGTCGGCCTGGAAGTGCTGCGGAGAGGCGGCGAAACGGATGGCGGCGGCCGGCGAATCGGCGGGCATGCCTTCGGGATTGGTGGGCTGCATGTCCGCCGTTTCGCTGCCCGGCGCCCGGGAATTGATGCGGCATGAGAAAACCGCCGTGATTCTGGCCACCGGCGGGTCGGATATGGTCCGGGCCGCCCACAGCATGGGCAAGCCGGCCTACGGAGTCGGCCCCGGCAACGTCCCCTGTTATGTCGACCGCAGCGCCGATGTTCAGGCGGCGGCATCCTTGATCGTATCCAGCAAATCCTTCGACAACTCGGTGATCTGCGCCACCGAGCAGGCGGTGGTGGCGGACCGGCCGATTGCGGCCGGGCTGCGCGCCGAAATGGAGCGTCTGGGCGCTTTTTTCGTCGATCCGGACCAGGCGGATGCCCTGGCCCGGACCCTGTTTTTTCCCAACGGCGCCATCAACCCTCGAAGTGTCGGCCAGACGCCTCAGTCCCTGGGCCGGATGGCGGGCATTTCCATCCCCGACCGGGCCCGCATCCTGGTGGCGCCCCTGGACAAGGTGGGGCCGGACGAGCCGCTCTCCCGGGAAAAGCTGACCACCGTTCTCGGCTGGTACGAGGCGGACGGCTGGCAGGCCGGGTGCGACCGGTGCATCGACATGATCCTCTTCGGGGGGCGGGGCCACAGCCTGGTCATCCATGCCGCCGATGAAGAGGTGATTATGGCCTTCGGCCTGAAGAAGCCGGTGTTCCGTCTGCTGGTGAACACCATGGGCGCCCTGGGGTCGGTGGGGGTGACCACCGGCCTGATGCCGGCCCTGACGCTTGGGTCGGGCGGAATCGGCGGGGCCATCAGCGGCGATAATATCACGACCACCCATTTGCTCAACATCAAACGGGTGGCCCGCCAGATCAAGGCCCCGCCGGCCGGGGCTCTGGTCGAGGGAGCGGCGACGCTTCCATCCGCTCCCCTCAATGCCGGCGACCTGGATCCCGCTGAACTGGCAAAAGTGATCCGGGCGGTGATCGAAGAACTGGCCCGACATGGGATATCCTAATGAAAGCCACAACATAAAAGGAGAAGTGTGCAATGGTTGACATTCAAATGATTGCTCTGGGTATGGTGGAAACCAGGGGGCTGGTCGGCGCCATCGAGGCGGCGGACGCCATGGTCAAGGCCGCCAACGTTCATCTCATCGGCAGTGAGTACATCGGCGGCGGTTTCGTCACCGTAATGGTTCGGGGCGATGTGGGGGCGGTGAAGGCGGCCACGGATGCCGGTGCGGCCGCGGCCAAGCGGGTGGGCGAGCTGGTGTCGGTCCATGTGATTCCGCGTCCCCACAACGATGTGGAAATCATCCTGCCCCAGGAGACCAAGGGCGGCTTCGGCCGAAAGGCATAGCCGACGGCGGAACCGGATCGGCGGGGTATGCTCGGGGTGGACGGCGGGTTTGAATGCCGGTTCCCGGGCCGTCGAAGCGGTGTTATCCATCGGGTGCGGACAGGCATTGGATCTGTCCGGCCGTGTGAAGGGGAGTGATCTGCGTGAATCCAGACCTGGACAGATTTCTGGAAAAGGCTTCTGCGGTGATGAAGGGCGACCGGATTC
>JAABSQ010000370.1 GCA_011390315.1 Desulfobacteraceae bacterium | reverse complement strand
AAAGCGGAGAGCCCTCCTTTACCGCCATTCTGGAGGAAGGGCCGGTGAACGGCTGGGATTTTTTCTCCATGGCGCCCCCCGAAGCCGACCGGCGCCCCGATGACCGACTGTATGCCCTCCCCAGTCGAAGCCTCAAGGGCATGTTGCGGCACATCTACGCCATCGCCGCCGACGCGGACCAGGAGAGCAAAGACCTCGGCAGCCTCAATCCCGCCGACAGCCTTTTCGGCTGGGTGGGAGACGGCCCCAACCAGGCCCTGATGGGGCGGCTCTCTTTCGATTTCGGAGCCTTCGAAACCCCGGAGCTGGGATGGTTCAAGGTCCCCTACCCCTACGGAGACTGGCGGTATACCGGCAGTGAATGGCAGCAGACGCCGGGAAACTCGGCGGCCGTGTATCAGGTCAAAAAAAATTGGCGGCTGTTTCCCCATGCACCCCTTCCCTCCGTGGCGGTCCGAATCGACGGGTTCGCACCGGACGCCGTTCAGGCCAGCTATTTTCGGGCCGTCCTGCCCGGGTCCCGGGCACGGTTCAACATCCGGTTCTGGAACCTGCTGGAAGAAGAGATGCAGCGGCTCCTGTGGTGCGTTTCTCTGGAACCGGGAATGGCCCATAAACTCGGCAACCACCGATACCTCGGATTCGGCAGCATGCGACTCTCCCTTCAAAAAGAGAGCCACTTCATCGACTGGGGGGAGCGGTATGCCGGCGCGGATGCCGAAAAATGGCGAAAGCCCGTTCAGATCCGCATCGACAGCAAGGTGATTCGCAACTACAATGCGCTGAAGAAGGGGTTGGATGCTCAACACCTTTGATTGGCTGCGCCGGTGCCAAGACGGGGCCGAACTGATGGCGGTCCTGGACCTGGCGGAAAAGGAGCCCGAGCTGTTCCCCGAACCGGGGGAAAAGCTCGGGCCCCCGGTTTCCGGTTTCACCAAACCCTGCCAACGGTGTTGGATCTACGCCCCCCTCAAGGAAGCCGGTCTGGCCTATTGCAAGACCTGTCTGGCGATCCTCGCCCGGGCCAGGCGCCTGAACCGGCTGGCTCGAATCACCACCGTGGCATGGGGATACGTCAATCAAATTCCCAAACACCTATCGAAGATGGAGGGGATTTACGCCGGCGGAGAATACCGGCGGCACATCCCGGACGAGACCCATTTTCTGCTCACGCTGGAGCGCCGGGACCTGAAAACCTGGCTTCAAGAACTCCTGCTCTACCACGGCTCGGACCTGAAAGGGTTGATCCAGGTGTTTCCCACCTGCGGCGGGATCAAGAACGAGGCCATGGGGGGGCTGCTCTCCCGAGCGGCCTATCAGGAGGGCCGGTTCCCTATGGATCGGCTTCGTGTCCGGTTCTTTTCAAATCCCTATCAGCTGTTTGTCCCCCACCGTCGGGAAAACCTGGGAATCCTCACGTTCGAGGTCACCGAGTTTCTCCGGTGGCTGGAGATGGCCACGGTGTTTCGTTCTCTGTTGAAGCCCGAGTCCCAGAAAACCTTGTTTGAACTTCTGAATATCGACAATCCGCGGGAGGAACAGTTCTATTGGGGCCGGTTCATGGGGTATCTCTCCGCCGAAGCCAAAGACATGCTGACCTCCTGGCGGATCAGACAATGGCCCAAAACCCGGATTCAATTGATGTTTGAGCTTCTCGACCATGTGGCATTCACGGCTTAATCTGCTTCGATACCTGTTTGTTTGCCGAATCAACAGCCCGTTTGTCTTTTTTCAGCACCACCCCTCGGTGGAGCTTTCACTGGCCCTGGGGCAGCTCATTGCCGAGCGCCTGCCCACGGCCCAGGCCCGGCCATGGCACAAAACCCTGGCGGAATGGAAAACCGGCGGGGGGAATACCCTGTCCCAACGGAAAAAGAAATCCCGGCAGCAGCCCGAGAACCCCTGGCCTCTCGAAGCCGCTCTTTTGAGCTATCCGACGAAGCGAAACCTGAGCGAAGGCGAGTATGTCTTCTGGGAGCTGAAACTCATCGGCGCCAGCGCCGAACACGGCCTTTTTCTGGAAACCATCCTTCCCGCTTTCGAGCACCTCGGATATGCGGCCGATTCCCGATGGCGGTACGCCAACTGCTTCTGGGGCCATTTCGACATCCAGGCCGTCTATATGGCCCGGGGGCGCCACTGGGAACCCCTGGTGGAAGCCGGCCGCCTCCACCTCGATTACCCGGCCGGACCCCGGCAGTGGGCCGAGGGCCTGGTCTTTGAAGCCGATCTGAAACAGCCCTGCGATTATCTGACCTGGGTCACCCCCTATGAACCGGAGCAAAAAACCCGATCCGAGCCGCCCCCTTCCCTGAAATCCATTCTGGATGCTTTGGTGGGCCGAATGAACCGGCTCCTCTCGGGAAAGCACCTCCGCCAAGACGCCCTGAACGATTTCCTCGATGAACCGGACCGAACCGCCCTGAAAGAGGCCCTGGAATTGGCCGCTCATATTCCGGTTCTCAGCCATGACCTGAATCAACCGGTCCAGACCGGCCCGGGCCGATGGATCGGCCGTCAGACCTTCTCCACCGCCATCCCCGAAATCATCCGCCCGCTTCTGGGAATCGCTTCCATCTTCCACATCGGAGGGTATACCCATTACGGGTGCGGAACGTTTGCGATCAACTGAACCGCCCCTTTTCGATCCAGAAACATTCTCTTGACACCCCCTACTTAAAAGATTAAGTTTTTGGGCTTCACTTTATTTTTCGAGGGAATATCCGAAGGATATTGACGCGCAACATTTATTGATTTCAGGATAGAGTCGAGGACCCCATGGACTACAAAAAGACGCTTAATCTTCCGTCGACCCCCTTTCCCATGAAAGCGAATCTGGCCCAACGCGAGCCGGAGCAGCTGAAGAATTGGGAAGACACCGGATTGTATCACCGTATTCGAGAAGCATCCGCGGGACGGGAGACATTCATTCTTCATGACGGACCGCCCTATGCCAACGGGCATATCCATATCGGCACCGCCCTGAACAAGATCCTGAAGGATTTCATCGTCCGGTCCCGGCAGATGATGGGCTTTGACGCCCCCTATGTACCGGGATGGGATTGTCACGGGCTTCCCATCGAACACAATGTGGACAAGGAACTCTCCAAAAAAAAGGTCGACAAGGAAACGGTCTCCCAGTCTGAAGTTCGAAGCCTCTGCCGGACCTATGCCGAAAAATTCATCGATATTCAACGGGACGAGTTCAAGCGTCTGGGGGTCATGGGCGAATGGGAAGATCCGTATCTGACCATGGCCTTTGAATACGAGGCGGTGATCGCCCGGGAGTGCGGCAAGTTCGCCCTGGACGGCAGTCTGTTTCGAAGCAAGAAGCCGATCTACTGGTGCTGCAGCTGCCACACCGCCCTGGCCGAGGCGGAGATCGAATACGCCGACGAATCCTCTCCGTCCATTTTCGTTAAATTTCCGCTCCTGGATGATCTCGGGGCGTCGATTCCGGCCCTTGCGGGCAAACAGGCGTCGGTGGTGATCTGGACCACTACGCCCTGGACCATTCCGGCGAACCTGGGCATCGCCCTGCATCCCGATTTCGACTACGCCGCCGTGGCTATCGGCCAAGACCGGGTATTGATCCTGGCCCGGGACCTGGTGGAACCATGCATGAAAACCTTCGAGATTCCCGACTACCGGATTATCGCCGATCTTCGCGCCCGGGATCTGGAGAAAAAACGGTGCACCCATCCCCTCTACGACCGGGAGTCGCTGATCATTCTGGGGGACCATGTCACCCTCGAAGCCGGTTCCGGGTGCGTTCACACCGCACCGGGCCACGGCCGGGAAGACTACGAGGTGGGGCTTCAATACGGGCTGGAGGTCTATTCGCCGGTGGATGACCGGGGCTGCTTCACCGAAGAGGTCGGGTTTTTCGAGGGGCAGTTCGTGTTCAAGGCCAACCCCAATATCAATCAGAAGC
>JAABSQ010000369.1 GCA_011390315.1 Desulfobacteraceae bacterium | reverse complement strand
GGAGGATTCCTTGATCTTGATCATCTCGCTTCTGAGCTTTTCAAGGAAAATATTGAAAAACATCGCCAAAGCGCCCAATTCATCCCGGGAGACGGTCTCGATGCGGCGGGTCAGGTCCCCTTCGCCTTCGGACAGGTCTTTGAATCCCATGGTGATGCGGTCCAGGGGTCGCTTGACGAATCTGGAAACGGACAGATACATGGTGATGATGAAAAACACCACAATCGACCCGATGGTGATCAGGCTGTTGGTGAAAAACGTCCGTTTCGCCCTGGCGAGGGTCTCGGCCGCCTGCCCCCGGGCCTGTGCGAGGGCCTCGGTGGACAGCTTGACGCTGGTCAGCCCCCCGATTTTTCCCACGTCCCAATCGGTATGGCACCGGACGCATTCGCCGGTAATCACCTGGGGCCGGTAGATTTCGATGGCATTGCCGGCGTGACGCTGGAAGGTGGCGGCGGAGCTGAGAAGGTCCGACCGTATATCCTCGGGCAGCAGGTTGTTCAGGTGCCGGGGGTCGGATGAATGGGAAACGGTTCCGTTCATGTCGTACAGGGAAAATTCGATCAGCCCTTCCACCGTCTTTTGGGCTTCGATGAGCCGGGTGAACTTTTCCATCTCTCCTCTTTCCAGAGAACCGGCCACGGCCCGGTCGACGGCGTCGAAAATATTCCTGGCGAACCCTTCTTCTCTCGCCTTGAGGGTGGCCAGGGTCGATCGGGACAGATTCGAAATGAGATCGACGGCCCTGGAATACTGAACGAACTGAGCGATGAGCACCACCAGAATCAGGCCGCTCAGGAGGGCCAGATTGAGTTTGATGTGCAGTTTCATGCCCTATCCTTTTTTATTGAATTCCCTCTCGGGCTTTTTGGTGAACATGGGAAAAGAGACGGCCTGGGGAAAATCTTCGGCGGCGCACCCGATGCAGGGGGAACCGGCATTGATGCAGAAATTGGCGCCGTTGTTCCAGAGCCGAATGCTGCAATCGACGTGGGTGAGGGGGCCCAGACACCCCAGCTTGAAATAGCAGCCTTCCTCGGAAAAGGTCCGGGCGAACCGCTCCCGTTCGTAATCGGCGAACCGCTGACATTGATCGTGCATCAGCCGCGAAAAAAACATCTTGGGCCGGGCCTGGTCGTCCAGGGGCGGCACTCCGAATTTGAGGGCATGCACCAGCACCCCGATGAGCCAATCCGGATGGACGGGACATCCGGGGATTCGAATCACCGGCGTCGAGACCCCCTTTTCCTTTAAAAAAACGGGGACGCTCACCGCGCCGGTGGGGTTGTTTTCGGCCCCGGGAATTCCCCCGGATGCGGCGCAGGCGCCGGCG
>JAABSQ010000368.1 GCA_011390315.1 Desulfobacteraceae bacterium | reverse complement strand
ACCGATTCGGCATTGCCCGCGGCCCTCAGAAGCTGGTCCGTAAAAGGTTCCCCCCCGATCTTGCAGGCCCCGGGCATCCTCTTGGGAACGCTCCCCTCGACGATCAGGCAATATTTTCCCTCCTCGATGCGCCGGTTGATGATCCCGATGCCCTGTGCGCCGGTGGCGGTGGACAGCGTCGAATGGAAATTAAGGGAAATATACCGGGTCAAGACCCGCAGCGGGCCCGGATTATCGGAGTTCATCAGGGACACCGAACATCCCGAACAGCTCAATCCCTGCAACCACAACGCGGGAACGGCGCCGGACGCAAACCCGTCCAGGGCTTCCGCGATTCGGGGAACGGCCGTCGATCCGAGCCCCATCATCGCCGCCAGCTTGATGCTCAGTTCTAAAAAGCCTCTGCGGGTCATGTTCGTCATGAATCCCCCCTTGCTTTCGAATGTATGAATTTGCCTTTTTCCGTCAATGCACCGCGCAGGCCAGGCACGGATCAAAAGACCGCACCACCCGAACCGCCTCGATCGGGTTGTCGGCGTCGGCCACCGGGGTCCCGACCAGGGCCTGCTCCATCGGCCCCGGAACGCCTTTGTCGTCCCGCGGCGAGCAGTTCCAGGTGGTGGGCACCACACACTGATAATTGTCGATCTTGCCGTTGCGGATCACCATCCAGTGGCCCAAGGCGCCGCGAGGGGCTTCGGTGAGCCCGACTCCGCGGCCGATGTTCGGAACATCGAAATCCGCAAAAGCCGGTTTTCCGGGTACCAGCCGTGCCACCCATTCGGCGCATTGATCCGCGATCACTTTACACTCCACGGCCCGGGCGATGTGTCGTCCCATGACCGACACCAGAGCGTCCGCACCGAGGCGGAGATCGCGCATCGTTTGTTCCGTCAGTCGTTTCAGCGGGGTGTCTTCGGATTGGTGATAGGCGATCATCGCCCGGGCCAGGGGGCCGACCTCCATCACCGCGCCGTCGTAGCGCGGCGCCTTGACCCAGGAATAGGCATCTTTCTTGTCCGGAACCGGAACGGTGCGGGCCGACGCCGGCAACACCCCCGAGGGCGCGGCATAGAAGGCGCGGCCGGTATCCTCCGTGATCCGTTCCGGATCTGCGGGTTCGAGGTTTCCGGAGATGAGAACGCCCGAGGGAAGAAGGGATGCGGCCTCCTCCCCGGCGCTGTCCGGAAAAGCGCCGTATGCCAGAAAATTGGCGCACCCCTTTCCCTGCTTCAGGTAGGCGGGGAATGCTTTTGCCGTTTCCAACGCATCGGGCAGGTAGCACAAGTCGATGAAGACCCGCAGTTTGGCCAGCATCGACTCAAAGGCGGCGATGGTTTCGGCGGTGACCGTCTCCGTAATTCCCCCCGGAACAAGGCCGGGCGCATGGGGCAGTTTTCCGGCGAAGAGGGCCCCCATGCGATGGGCCAAAGCCCGCATGTTCAAAGCCTCGATGTAGTGTTTGAGGACGGTCATGTTCAGTTCGGCGTTCCGCGCATAATCGCCTGCGTATCGAGGAAGAAACGGCGCGGCGGGGTAGAGCACGTTTGCCGATTGTTGAGTTTGAACCCATGCCTTCAACTCATTCAGATCGGGATCATCGCCCCGATAGGCGGTGACCGCAGCGATATCGATGAAATCGAGGGCCGAAAGCTGATAGAAATGGATGATGTGAGACTGGATGAAGTTGGCCGCCTGAATGAGATTGCGGCCGAGAAGGCCGTTTTCAGGGGGAGAAATCCGGTAGGCGGCGTCCTGGGCCAGAACGGAGGCCATTCCGTGGGATACGGGGCACACCCCGCATATCCGCTGTGTGATCTGCTGGGCATCCAAAGGATGCCGCCCCTTGAGCAGGACTTCGAATCCCCGGAACATTTCCCCGGCGCTGAATGCCTTGCTGACCCGGCCGGATTCCACTTCGACTCGAATCGCCAGGTGTCCCTCGATTCGGGTAATCGGGTCGATGGTGATTACATGTTTGTTCGGGCTTGATCCGGTTCTGATATTCGGATTGATGGTGACCGCGGTTTTAGGCATTTTGGGCCTCTTTCCCAAAAACGATTTTGGCAAGAGACAGCGATGATTGCGAAGGATGCTGTCCGGTAAAGATATACTGGGTTTTATTTCTGTTGGCAAGTCTTCTAGGCGGAAGTAGGCGGGCTGAAAAAATCGCGCATTGAATCGCCTGTTTTTTCAGGATTGCATTCGAAGTCGATTTTCCTTCAACTAAGCGAGTGGATGGCCAACCCCGCTGAATGAGCCAGTTTCGACTGCCTTTCGTCCAAGGTTAAAAAATGATCTGCTTCAATCGCAATTGCCGATGCGACATGAAGGATATCCAAGGAGCGGGCGCCGAGGGTTTTCGTATGCCGGGAGGACAGGTTCACCGCAAGCTCGAGCATCTGCGACCAAGCCAGAAGCGGGCGAAAATAGATGCCGGATTTCTCATGGGATTTGAATCGCGAATTAAAAACGATCCTCTCTTTCTTCAATGAGGGTGTCGCTGATCGCTTTTCCTCGGGAAGGGATTGCTTCATTGAAGAAATCGGGCCATTCGATATTGTCTTTCC
>JAABSQ010000366.1 GCA_011390315.1 Desulfobacteraceae bacterium | reverse complement strand
CCTGGCCGACCGGCTGGGGCTGAAACAGTCGGTGATCCTGGGGGCGGTGCTGTCCGGGCTCAGCTATGTGGCCCTGCCGGTTTTGAATCGAAGCCTTCCCTTGGCGCTGACCGGCCTGTTTCTCACCTTTCTGACCGTGGAATTCACCATCGTGGCCTCCATCTCCTTTTTCACCGAAGTCCTGCCCGACGCCCGCGGCACCATGATGGCCGGCTACCTGGCCGCCGCCAGCATCGGCCGGGTCTGCGGCGCCTTGCTCGCCGGCCCCCTCTGGCTCCTGGGCGGCCTTCCCGCCATCGGGGCGGTCTCCGCAGTTATTACGGGGTTGGGGCTGGTATTGCTGCTGTGGGGATTGCACCACCGGGAACCGGCCTTGAAGGGGATAGGAGAAGCCGAAAATTGAAATCGGCTCGATTTTTCAAAGCCGGTTCTCACATGCCAATCCATCCACGCGCTGAAATTCCCGAAGGTTGTTGGTGACCAGAATGTATTTTCCGGTTTCGGAAAATCTGTGAGCGGCGATCATCAAATCCATGTTGCCGATTAGCGCTCCCTTCTTCTCCAATTCTTTTCGTAGAGGTAACCCCGACATTTTCATGATTGAACCTATTCTATAAGTATGGCATGATGGATTGTATGGAACAGAACGAGGAGAAAAAATAAGATCAATACAAATGAACTATTATCTGTTGTGAGTCATTGAGGGGGATGAAATGGAAGCTGTGAGATTAATAGAAGAGCCCAAAAATGGAATGATAACCATTCGCCTGCCGGAAAAACTAAGGGGCAATAAGAAAGTTGAAGTTATTATTTTCCCTGTCGAAGATGCTGCCGATCCCAAAAAACCGTTTGATATATCGAAATTTAGAGGAGTTTGGAAAGATACGGACATTGATGTGGCAGAAATCAGCAGAAAAATGAGGGAAGAATGGAAAAGAGATTTCTAAACGATACCAACATTCTCATCTATTTTCTCAAAGATGAAATCCCCCTTCCTGCTCTGGCCTGCCATGGTTTTCTATCTTCAGAACCGTTCTTTATTTCTGTAATATCTCAAATCTAATTTCTTGGATGGGATGGGTTTTCGCCGGAACAATTCGAACTGGCACGAAGTTTTCTATGCGGTGCAACGATAATCACAATAGATGAAGACATCGTCACCCAAGCGATACAATTGAGAAGAAACTCCAAGATCAAACTGCCGGATTCGGCCATAGCGGCAACTTGCATCGTGTACGGCATGATCCTGGTTACCCGGAATGAAAAAGATTTTAGCAATATCAGCGAACTGCAAGTTTTGAATCCATTCTCTGAAATCACCGCCGGCTAAATTTCCTACTCACCGTCTTGAGTCGACGGACTCCCCCACCCTCAAAACTCCTTACCTCCAGGGAAACTGAATGGTGCCAGTTTCACCAATTCGCTAAAGGTGTCGCCATCATTTTCCGAGCTTCAAATCCTGAATGTTCCATCAACCCCTTGAACTAAAGGCAAATAATCAATATGTGCAGGATCAGTAGGTCGAGAAATATGAGTTTATTCCTGGATATGAGCAACCTTTTTCATTTGGGTTTTGTGATCGTCTCCGAAATTGAAAGCGGCTCATCAAAACCTAACACAAACATGCCAGAGCTGTGAACCACTTCGCTGCCGGCAGCCGGTAAAAAATCACAAAAAAAGCCGGTTTGATGCTGGACCGTTGACGCAAGTTGTGGTAGGAAAATTCTAATTAGCGGGATCGGTTTGCCTGTTATTCCACCCAAAAAAAGGAGGTTGCAGATGAAACGTTGGATCGGATTATGGACAGTGATGGCCTTCGTACTCACCCTGGTGTCGGCGGTCCATGCCGCCGACACCCTGGAGCTGCTTACCTGGAAGGGGTACGCCCCCAAGGAACTGATCGACAAGTTCGAAAAGGAGACCGGCATTACGGTGAAGCCGACCTACTCCAACAACGAGGAGATGATCGCCAAGCTGCGGGCCACCCGGGGCGCCGGTTTCGATCTGGCCCAGCCGAGCCAGGACCGGATCGCTTCGGTTCAGGCCGAGTTCGGTCTTTATCAACCGATCGATTATGCCAAAATCGAAGCCGACCAGGTGGTGACTTCCATGCTCGAAGCGGTCAAGAAAAACACGGCCGTGGACGGCAAAAGCTACGCGGTGCCCCATGTCTACGGCACCTCCGGGCTGATCGTGAACAAAAAATACGCCCCGGAAGCCAAGGACTACCCCGCCCTGCTGAACGAAAAATACAAGGGCCGAATCAGCTATCGGCTCAAACGGCCGACCCTGATCGGGGTCGCCTTCGGCATGGGGGAAGATCCCTTCGCCCTGTATGATGATCCGGAAGCCTACCAGGCCCTGATGGAAAAGGTGGAGCAGAAGCTGATCGAGGCCAAACCCCTGGTCAAGATGTACTGGGCCAACGGCGACGCCCTGCTTCAGGCCATCCGGTCCGAAGAGGTTCATGTGGCCATGGGCTGGGACAACGGGGGCTGGAAACTGCATGAGGAAAACCCCGACATCGACTTCGTGGCCCCGGAAAGCGGGGCCCTCGGCTGGATCGACACCTTCGCCATTCCGGCCAAGGCCGAAAACACCGAGGCCGCCTATAAATGGATCAACTTCATGCTGAAACCCGAAAACGCGGCCGTCTTCACCAATATGGAAAAATACGGCACCGCCTCCAAGGGCGCCATTCAAATGGCCGAGCCGGATGTGCGGGCGAATTTCGAGCGCTCCTTTTCCGAGGCGGCCATCGACAACATCAACTGGTACCCGCCGGTGCCGGCCCGGTTGGAGCAGATGGAAGGCAAGATTCTCGACAAGGTCAAAGCCGCCCAATAATCACCCGTTCGCCCGGACCCTTTCTCGATTCGGAGAAGGGGCCCGGGCAGGCGCCACCGTATTCTTTCTATGGACATCGATCTTTCGGTACGCCGCATCACCAAACGGTTCGACACCTTCACCGCGGTGGACGCGGTCTCCTTCGATGTGGCCCGGGGCCGGTTTTTTTCCATTCTGGGGCCCTCCGGATGCGGCAAGACCACCCTTCTGCGGATGATCGCCGGGTTTACCGCCCCCACCGACGGGGAGATCGCCATCCGCGGCGAAGACGTCCTCGGGGCGCCGCCCAACCGGCGGCCGGTCAATCTCATCTTTCAGCACCTGGCCCTCTTTCCCATGATGACGGTGGCGCGCAACATCGCCTTCGGACTGGAGCGGCGGGGGGAAACAAAGACGGGGATTCGGGACAAGGTGGAGCAGATCCTGGACCGGGTCGGCCTGCCCGGCTTCGGTCCCAAGCGGATCGACCAGCTCTCGGGCGGCCAGAAGCAGCGGGTGGCCATCGCCCGGTGCCTGGTGCTCGATCCGGCCGTGCTGCTCCTGGACGAGCCTTTGGGGGCCCTGGACCTGAAACTGCGCGAGCAGATGAAGGTGGAGCTGAAAAAACTTCAAGACCAGGTCGGCACCACCTTTGTCTATATCACCCATGATCAGTCCGAGGCCCTGGTGATGTCGGACTACGTGGCGGTCATGAACCGGGGCCGGTTCGAGCAGGTGGATACCCCCCGGAACCTCTACCACCGTCCGGCGACACCCTTCGTGGCCCGGTTCGTGGGCGAAAACAATGTCTGGACCGGCCGGGCGGCGGCCGGGGAGGCGAACGGCATGCAGGTCCGGACGGAGGGCGGCCGGCGTCTCTCCGTTTACACGGAAACGCCTTTTTCCGAGGGAACCGAGGTGGAGGTGTTCATTCGGCCCGAGGCCATGATGATTCAGCCGGATGCGAGTCTGGACCGTCTCAACCGGTTCGAGGTGGCGGTCAAGGCCATTCTTTTTGACGGCGCCAACAGCCGGATTCTGGCGGTGCCGACCGACCAGCCCGCCGCCGAGCTTCTGATCGCCCTTCCCCAGAACCGGCAGTACGATTATATA
>JAABSQ010000365.1 GCA_011390315.1 Desulfobacteraceae bacterium | reverse complement strand
TCACTTCGACCGGAATGATATAATTCTGATACTGCACCAGCATATCGACTTCGGCGTTGGATTGTTTCTTTTCCCTGACCCAGAATGGTATTTTCTGATTGCTGAACATGTTAACCGAGGTCAATTCCTGACGGACGATATGTTCCGCGATGAGTCCCTGATAAAAGCCGTGCAGATCTTCATATCGGAAGTATTCAGGCTGCAGTCCGGCAAAGTAATTCAGCAGGCCGGTGTCGATGAACTGAAGCTTGGGCGATTTCCTCAAATCCGTTCGGATAGGGATTCTTGTCGAGGAGGAAGGATAAACCAGATAGATCAACATCGCCCTTTCAATCAGGCGCAGGGCTTCTCCAACCTCTCTGGACTGATAGTTCGATCTGCCGAACCCTTGAAATTTGATTCTGTTGCCGGCTTCGTAAGGGACGGCCTCGATTGAATGACGCAGGACCTGACGCGCCGAGTGGTTTTTTGCATATTTTTCAGCATCATTTAGGTAAGAAATCAGCAAGGATTCATAGGTTCTGTTCAAGGAAGAAATCTCCGCGCCACCCGAATATTTTTCGACGATTTCCGGCATCCCGCCGATCATTGTGTACTCATGAAACAGCGAAAGGAATTTTGAGTGGGCGAATTTTTTATACGGAATCTCATTGTAAACGCCGAGGAGTTGTTTTTCGCCTTTCGCCTCCAGATATTCAGGAAATGACATGGGATACAGGTATATATATTCGACCCGGCCGACCGGAAAGCTGATTTTCGCTTCGTCCAGCATGATTTCAAGCAATGATCCGGCGCCGATCAGGTGCAATTCATTCATCTCTTCATAAAAATATCGAAGCAATGCGACCGCTTGGGGCGAATTCTGTATTTCATCAATAAAAATTAAGGTATTGCCTTTTTTCAATTCAATATTCTTGATGACCTGCATGGCCTGAAACACATCATGGACGGAAAGATTTCCTTCGAAGATTTCCCTGTCATGTCCCAATTCGAGATTCAGATAGATATAGTTCTCGAACTCACTTGAAAACAACTCCACCGCCGTGGTTTTCCCGACCTGTCTGGCGCCTTTTAAAATAAGGGGTTTTCTGTCCGGGCGATCCTTCCACTGGCCGAGAAGGGGTATGATGGTTCTGTTCAGCAATTTGTATTTATCTCAATAATATTATAACTTTATGTGATGGAAAAATCTTGAAACCAAGAAAATCGTCGGCAGCAAAGCAAACTTATGGACCGAATCCGTATTCAATTTTGCATCAAATACGGCTAACTTTATGACTTAATCTGTCTCAAAGTCAACCATATTCATGACAATATCAGTGCTTCCCGTATCGGAATATTTGCAAAAAATCTGTTTGAACCACCCGGTCCCTCCCGGTCGGAAGGCCGAATGGGTGCGTCTCCCCGCTCCCGGTTTGGCCATATGCCCGCGATTCCCCAAAAATCGATCGACGGTTCGGCCAAAATCGTTTATACATCGAAAGATGGAAAGACCGAACAAACCTTCGACGCCATTGATTGGCTCGCCAGGTTCTTCGTTCATATTCCCCATAAATACGTGTAGTTGGTTCGCCATGTCGGCTATTATTCAAACAAGTCAAGAGGCAGGAGAAAAAAAGCGGGAACCGACGACATAATACCGTCGATCGCTCCCGGTGAATTGACCTCGAAACAGTTCCTCCACAGGGATTAAATGGAAATTTTAGAGAGTACATATCTTCTCAGATTTACATTTTTTTTTATTCTGTTTTTTGTCGTTTGCGGTTCACTTTTCATGACCATGTGGCGTAAAATTCTCTCGTTTATTTTTTTTAGAATATTTATCGGTCCGGGTATCATAATACATGAGGTTTCTCATGCTTTGGGATGCCTGATTACCGGAGCAAAAATCAACTCAGTTCAATTCTTTAACAGAAAAGGTGGGAAGGTTGTTCATGGGCCGCCTAAAATAAAATTTATTGGGCCTGTAATCATTTCGATGGCGCCAATTTTTGGGGGATTGGCGATTCTTCTTTTTCTTAATTGGTTTCTGGGAAATCCATTTCAAGAAGTGGGAGTTGAAGGAGGGACGGCATCCACTTTTGTTACCTTTTTTAACAGCTTCATTAATGTCGATTGGCTTGACTGGAAGACCTGGTTCTATATCTATTGTGTGATTAATCTTCTTTGTGTTATGGGGCCTAGTAAGCAAGATTTTAAAAATTGTTTCATTGGGCTTCTTGGAATATGCATTATCCTCTTTTGGATTGAATTTTCCGGTTTGGTGAATGGAAAAGAGGTATCAGCAAAACTTCTGGGCTCGCTTTGGGCTGATTCCGGTATTATTGCCGCAAGCCTTCTGATCTCAATTCCTCTCTATTTTCTGGCAAAAAGTGTGAAATAAAATTTCACCTCTCTTTTCATTCTGCTATCCAATCGAAAAATGTTCTCATTTTGAAAACTATCTCGATTTTTTTCACGATCGGAACGCCCAACAAGCGGGGATCTCCGCCTCCCGATTGGGCATATGCCCGTAATTCGCCCATGCTTACACGATCAATGGCGTCACCCCCAGAATCAGATACATCCCCAGCGTCCAGATGCCGGACATGGTTTCAATGCCTTTTGCATCGGCCTGGCGGCCCGAGGCCACAAAGATCATTCCGCGACAGAGACAGATCAGCAGCAGGATCGCCAGAAGAAGGCCGCCGCTTTTTCCGAAGCCGCCGGACCATGCCGCGGCGATGCTGAACAGATAGGCCAGGAACAGGCCGCCCATCCAGAGCAGGGTCGCCTTGCGGGGGCCGTAGAGAACGGAGTAGGTCTCCACGCCGGTCTCCTCCGCTTCGGGGGCGCGGATCTTTCGCCCGACTTCGATGACCACGCCGGTAAAAAAGGAGACGACCAGAAAGAGACTCACGCCTCCGGGCGGCGGGGTACCGGCCACCAGCCAGTCGAGCCCGGTGGTGTAGAGATCGATCAGGGGCATGATCATCATGTGGGAGACCATGTAGATCAGCGGATGGGCCTTGAGCCACGCGGGCCTGAAAAATTCCCGGGTCATGAAGAAGAGATAGACCAGGATCACCGCCATGGGCGCCAGCATCACCGGCATGAGCAGGAGGTTGAAAATGACGACGACCACGAACAGGCCTGCTGCGATGCCGGACAACTCCCTCAGCCGGATCAGCCCCCGGGGAACCGGACGATACGGCCGGTACCGGGAGTCATCCTCGTGGTCCTTGTATTCATCCGTAACCCGGAGCAGAAAAAAGAAACAGAGACTGGTCAGGATGCCGGCGATCAGATGCGTCAGCGGAATAATGCCGTTCTCTCCCCGCGCGGCCCGAGAGAAGGTGGAGGCGGAAAAGGTGAAGGCGGCGATCAGTGGGCCGTGCTGGACGATCGGAAACCGTTCTTTCTGGTACTGCATCAGCCGTTTGAAAAGCGGTCCGTTTCCCCCTGATCCCGGCGATTCTGATCCAGGCGCTCCTGATTCCGTCGCCCCTGACGACCTCGACCCGGCTTGACCGGAGGATATTTTCTCCTGCTGCACCGCTCCGGCTGCGCGGTGAGGAATGTCGGCGTTCACGCCTTCTCCTTTCGTGAAAAGGCTTTGTGGGAGCGGGAAAAATCGCCCGAGGTGAGTGCCGCGATGATGGAGAGTTCACCGGCCAGACAGAGCGCAGCGGCGATTTCGGAAAACGCCCTTGCTTTGCCCGGCCCGGCCATTCCCATGATTTTCAGGCAGGCATTCTGGGCCGGAAGCCCGGTGCCGCCGCCGACGGTTCCGATCATCAGGTTGGGCAGGGTGACGGAAGCGTAGAGATCCCCTTCCCCGGCGACTTCGAGGCGTGTGATCCCCACGGCGGATTCGGAGACGCAGGCGGCGTCCTGTCCGCAGGCGATGTAGAGGGCGGCCAGCCCATTGGCGAAATGGCCCTGCATGCCGATGGCGCCGCTCAGG
>JAABSQ010000364.1 GCA_011390315.1 Desulfobacteraceae bacterium | reverse complement strand
CCTCAGCCCTCAGCCCTCAGCCCTTGATTCTTGCCTTACCATCTCCGGCAGCACCGCATCAAACCATTCCCGATTGCAGTCGGGCCGGTCGGTTCGGCCGTGGCGGAGGTGGGCCATGTAGCGGCATCCGCCGAAGCACTGGGGTAGGTAAGGGCAGGCGAGGCATTCGGGATTTTTCCAGACGCCGGGGGCGTAGGCGGCGGTGGATCGGGTGCCGGTGCGCAGGTCGCCCGCTGCGAAGGCCGGTCGGCCGATGAAGGCGGGGCATTTGTAGAGGGTGCCGTCCCAGTCCACCGCCAGGCTGTGGTCGATCTCAGCCATGCAGTGAAGGGGGCCGGGTTTGGGGGTGGAAAACCCCCGGTCGAGGATCGCCTGCCGAAGCGCCACTGCGGCCTCCCGGGTCCAGGGTGTGTTG
>JAABSQ010000363.1 GCA_011390315.1 Desulfobacteraceae bacterium | reverse complement strand
ATCGGCCTGTTTCAGGATCGGGGTGAACCGCACCGCGCCGATTCGTTCGGGGGACAGGCCGTCGGATATCAGGAGGTCGAGCAGGGGAGTGAATTCTCGCCAGGTGTCCGGGCCGTAATTGCCGGTGATGTTGATTCGGATTCGGTCGTGGACCGCTTTCAGATTGTCCAGAATGATGTGAAAGCTGCCGCTTCCCTCGGTAAATGGCCGGGTCCGGTCGTGCAGACGGGGCGGGCCGTCCAGGGTGACCTGGGCTTGGGTCAGGCCGAGGGGGATGAAGTCCTCGACCAGAGCCGGGGTGAGCAGGGACCCGTTGGTGATCAGGCCGAAATCCCAGGATACGCCACGGGATTCGGTCAGCGACCGGAGCCGTTCCGAAAGATGCCGGATCATCCCGGCGGCCAGGAGCGGCTCCCCGCCGTAAAAGGTGACCGTCAGTTCGGTGAACTTCGGGGTGAGCCGCTTCGAGACGAAATCGACCAGCCGGTCGGCGGTTTCCCGCGACAGGTGGCGCGGGCCTTTCAGCCCGCCCTCGAAGCAGTACGGGCAGGCGAAATTGCAGGCCATGGTCACCACCACGATCAGGTCCAGGGTCGTCGACCGCCCATTGAGCCGGTCGAAATACCCGAGCATGGCCCGGCGCTCCGCCTCGGGGTCTTCCACGATCATCTCCAGCCGCTGAAACAACTCCCGGTGCGCCGCCGGCACCCGCCCCGCCATCACTGCCCGGGCCGTCTCCCGGGTCACCCGGACCAGGGAGGTGCGTCGGGTGGAGTAGAGAAGCCGGTGGTCGGGGGAGTCTTCGGGAAAGACCTGAAGATAAGCGGATCTTTTCAAGGTTTCCGCACTGATAACGATTTCTCCATTAAAATCGATTATCTGTGAACAGGTATTATCTTAATGGTGCCGGGCTGCTTGCACAGCAGACTGCCCTCGGCTTATCTTCCTCCTCCTCTCCGTCATCTATGACTTCCGGCTCATCTTTTTGCGGTTCTTCCTTGGTTTGATCATCTTTTTTCGAGGGGGATTTTTTTTTATCTGCCATTTCATTTTCTCCTTGATGGGATAAGTGGTTAAAATGTAAACCGAACTCCAGCCTCTACCCACCGGCTCGGGTTTTCGGAATCAATTACCAGGTGCTGAGTTCCGTTGAACAGGTTGTGAACCACCCCGAACACCTCGGCTTTCAGGCTGTTTTTCGCAAACACGGTGCGGTTGACCGACAGGTTCCAGATGAAATCATCATACGTTCCGCTGAAAGGTCCGGAGGCATCGTACCAGGTGTAGCGGCCCCATAGGACGGCATTCCATTTCTCTTGATCATCGTAGATGAGCGAGATGTTGCCGGTGTACATGTCTTCGGACCCGTCGTCATTGGCCGGGGTGATGTTCACATAGGAATAACCGGCGGAAAGAGAGGTGTGATAAATCGGCCGTGTTCTGGCTTCCAGTTCGATCCCCCGGCGAAGCACATCCCCCCGATTGAAGTAGAGATCGTTAAAGGTGGGCGGCCCGGCGGCATACAATTCCTTCTCCAAGCTTTCCGACACATCATGATAAAAGTAGGTGGCCTTGAGCCAGATGAATTTGAGCTCCCCGGTTTCGATCCCGAACTGGGCGGACCAGATCTCTTCGGCATCCAGATCCGGATTGGGTTCGAGAAAGAAACCGCCGGTGTCGATGAAGGCGAGGGGCGGGGCGCTGAATCCTCTGGAAACGGTGGCCCTCAGGATGGTCCATTGGGTCAGGTCATAGGTCAGCCCCAGGCTGGGGCTGAAAAAGCCGCCGCTGATATCGTTGTCGTCGTACCGGGCCCCGAGGGTCAGGTAGAAGTCATAGAAATTAAGGGTGGCATTGGCGTAGAGCGCCCAGTTGAGGATGTCTGAATCGGCCTTGGCTGTTGCCGGGGCGCCGAACTCCTGGAACGCCAGCCCGTTTCGGGTTGTTTTTTGCACATCCCCGCGGTCGATATCCAGCCCCAGAACCCCTGAGATGGCCGGGCTGTGCCAGATCAGCTGAGCCCGCCCGCCGACGGTGTTTTCGTCATGTGAAACTTTCTGTAAAAGGGTTCGACCCGTGCCGTAGATTCCCAGCCCCAGGGTGTCGGTGGTACTCTCATCATCCTGCTCCACCGCATAGAAGGAAACCGCTGCTTCCAGCTGGGAGGTCAGCCGGGCATGCACGGCGGCATTTCCGAAAATATTTCGATAGGTCTGGGCCGAACTGAAATCGCTGCTCGGGTAATCTCCGAAATCGACCTCCGGATCGCTGTAACCCAGGCTCATCTGAACATTCACTTTTGGACCCAGGGAAGCGGTGAACTTCGAATAAAGGCTGTCACGGTCGAATTCCCGGTCTTCCCGAAGCCCGTCGGATTCCATGTGGCCGGCATAAAGATAATAGCCGGCCGGGCCGATTAACCCGGTCACCGCCCCGCGATATTCCTGAGAATCGGCCTCCCCGTAGGACCCCTGGAGGGTGCCGGAAGGCCTGGCGGTGTTCTCCGGATTTTTGGTAATGACGTTGATGACGCCTCCCAATGAAGAACCCCAGGCGGACGAGGCCGGCCCTTTGATGATTTCGATCCGCTGAATGATCTCCACCGGAATGAAGTTGGTCTGAAACTCGCCGCCGTTCCAATTGTTCATGTTCATGCCGTCCACCAGGAACCGCACGTGGCGGGGTTCGGACCCCTGGATAAATACCGCACCGATCGCCCCGTAATCCCGGCTGGAAGTGCTGAAAACCCCGGGCACCCGGAACAGGATGTCCTCCAGGGAGTGGGCGTTCATCCGTTCGATGGTCTCCGCATTGATGACGGTGATGTTTTCAGCCGCCACCGAGACCGGCATGGGGTGGCGGTGGGAGGTGTCCACCAGTTGGGCGTCGGTGAAATAGAGTTCGAGAAACTCTTTTTCGGCATCCGACACGGCGAACACCGGGGAGAACAAAAACAGCCCCAAAAGGGCCGGAACCAGAGAGCGAACGGCGAAAGAACGTGGGATGTGCATGAGGAACCTGTAAATCTAATGGTTATTTTAATGATACGAACGTTAAAAATTCACAAAGTGGAATTCTTCTACTTAGTTTTTTATCGAAAATCAATTTTTTTCACCGATTTTCACCGGTTTTTTTATAGACCGAGTGGCACACACACACACACACACTCTCTCTCTCTCTCTCTCGGGCGCTATCTTTTCTGCCAGTACCTTTAAATTTAAAAATGTTACGATCCTGAACCGCAGATAATCCCTCTCATCTGCGGTTCAGACAGGCAACATCAGGCATAGCCTCGGGCATTTTTTGAATCCGGATTTCCAGGATTAGAAAGGATAGCCAGGATAACACCTCCCGTTCATCCTGATCATCCTTCCACATCCTGGCCATCCTGGTTCAAAGACCAGGGTTCAAGCACCCAAGTTTATCCCCACCCCATCTGCGCCATCATTTTCATCATGATTATCTGCGGTTCAGACAGGCAACATCAGGCATAGCCTCGGGCATTTTTTGAATCCGGATTTCCAGGATTAGAAAGGAT
>JAABSQ010000362.1 GCA_011390315.1 Desulfobacteraceae bacterium | reverse complement strand
CTGGATAGCGGCGGCATCGGCAAAAGTGATTGCCCAGGGCATGGTAGCGGAATATGTGCCGTCGGACACTTCCAAAGTGTAGTTGCCTGCTGTACCGGGATCAGTGAGGGTGGCAGAAAGTAGGGAAGGGCTTTCCAGCGTTACCGGTGTCGCGGCGGATGGAGTGCCGCCGTCCGGATATATATAGAGCTGAGTGTTTGAATCGAAGTTGACGCCGGTGATTTTTACATCGAGATTCGTTCCCACTTGTCCATAGGTGGGATAGACCGAATCGATGGCAAGGCCGGTATCCGCATCCTCGACGGTGATGATGACGTTTGCGATGTTGAGGCCATCATAAAAGGGGTCAGCGCTGGAGGAAAGACCGGTCAGGATCGAGGAGATCTGATCCCCGTCAATGATGCCGTCCGGCTCTGCGGTGACGGTTACTTCCACGCCTGTGCTCCAGTTTGTGCTGTTGAGGATGATGGTTCCAGGAGAAACTCTGCACTCGCCGGGATTGGTGCTGAACAGATCGATTACAACGTCGGCAGTCGGCTCCTTT
>JAABSQ010000361.1 GCA_011390315.1 Desulfobacteraceae bacterium | reverse complement strand
GTGGCCGAACCATCGGGCTCGGTCACGGTCAGACCAGCCGGGTCCACCAGAATATCGCCAATCCGGAACAGACTTTGAATATTGCCCTTTGAGGAATCGGAAATCGGTTCAATCTTCAGGGCGCAGTTGACTGAGGTTGGTCCGGTGACAGTCCAGTCGAACTGACCGTCGTTGGGGGTGCTGGCGGTGATGACTTCGAAGGAATCTGCCCGCCCGCCCGCTCGGGAGATGGATATTTTAACATTTCCAGAAATGTTCTGTGTATCCCAGATTATGGGCATTCGGCTTCCGATGGACCAGCCGGATGCCTGCTCCGGCGATAAGATGATCAGCGTCTCCGGTATCTGCTGCTGTCCTCCTCTTACGGGTCTCACATGGTAATTTTTCGACTTGGAGCTGGAGCCGTCGAAGCCGCCGTAGTAGAAATTCACATGCCATGCATTGGCAGGGTCATATGTACTGGTAGTGGATGTCCAGTAGTATTCGGAGAGGGTTTCCGGGAAAAAGTTCGGATCAACAGCAGGATTGGATCGGTTGAAATCGACAAGGGACTTGAGTTCCTTTCGATCCGGAAGGCGCCAATCAACATATCCGGAATCGTTCAGGTCTTCGCAGGCGGACAGAGCCTGTGACCAATTCACGGCCCCGGAGAGCGTTGCCTTCCGCCACATCAATCCGGTGTTGATGTCGGTGACAGTTCCGTCGCCGTTATCGACAAAAGTGCTTACGGTCGAATTACCGGGAATTTTTCCGGCGCGGACTGCGCGCACGGCATTGGCGTTCGACTTTGCATCGAAGTTGCCGACGCCGTGTCTGAAGGCCATTCCCCATGCTCCGTCGCTCGTATGATCCGAGGACCAATGAAATTCCTGTTCCGCATATGGAAAAAAGTCCGTATTGATGGCAGGAAAATTCCTCCCCAGGTTCACAAGGGAGTCCAGCTCTTTCGCGGTCGGAAGGCGCCAGTCCGAAAAGCCGCCTAAGTTTCGATTATTGAGGGTTTGGATAAATTGTTCGGTATCGAAGGACACAATGCCTTCTCCCGCGGTTCCCGGATAACCTTCATTGGTATCAGGATTGCTGTCGTACCAGGTGTATCTGTTGTCGGCATCATTCGGATTCGCATAATCCGCGATTTCATTCTTGTTCTGCTTCACCTCCCAAATCAGGCCAGTGACATTGTCCATGACCATGAGCCATTCCGCTGCGCTGTCGTACAGTTCAGTCCCGCCATACCCGAGTTTGGTATAGGACATCTGATGAATGTAGGTTCCATCCTGTGCCAGCGGATCACCCGGCGGCGGACAGGCGATTTCGGCCCCGGCTTCATCATAGCATTTGGTCTGCCCCGTATCCGGAACCGGCCAACAAAACCCCGCCAACGAATGAAACCCCACCATAACCGACACAAACAGAAAAACCTTCAATCCTTTTTTCAAAACGCCCCATCCTTTCAATGCCCAATGTTCAAAACCGATTCGACGCATTGAACCCCGCACACTACACCATCAACAAAACTTTCCCGTTGCCCGCCAGCCGAAAGGACAAACCCGTCCGGCCACGGAAATTCGGAAATCTCCGGATAGTATGCGGCAGATTTTTTTCAGCGGCAGGCCATTTCCAATGCCCGCCGGAATGGAAGAAACCACGGCACTTCAACCGTCTTTTTTTAAACAACCCCGATGGAACCCGCAGGTTCGCCAGTATCCTAATAGATTGAACTACTAAAGTTCTTCACCGGAGTAAAGCTTTTTATTCCTTCATCAGCATCAAATGGGTCTACCGCAGCCCCGACGCCTTCACCAGAACACAGATCGCCCCTGTCATACTGATTATCCCCCAAAAAGCCCGGCCTCTATCTTTGTCCGAGTCCCACAAAAAAGAGAAGACATACAGATCCGAATCTGATATGAAAGAGAGCATGGGTTCATCTCAAATAATAGACCCGAATCTGGAAAGACCACACCATCTTTGAAAGGGGCATCCCATGACCAGACCGCCCAATCTCCCCATTGGAAAATCGTCTTTTGAAAGCATCCGCAGAAGAAACGATCTGTATGTGGACAAAACCCGGCATATTTTCCAGTTGATCGACCAGGGCGAATACTATTTTCTGTCCCGGCCCCGCAGGTTCGGCAAATCCCTGATGATCTCGACCTTGAAATGCCTTTTCCAGGGGAAAAAAGAACTCTTCGACGGGCTCTGGATTTCAGAACAGGCCGATTGGGATTGGCAGCCGCATCCGGTGGTGGTCATCGACTTCAATGAGTTGGCCCATAATATCCCGGAAAATCTGACACAATCTCTATCTTACATCCTGCTCAACATCGCCCGAGAATATGGAATATCCCTGAAGGATTCGTTGCTGCCGGGTCAATTCGTCGAGTTGATTCTCGGTCTGTCCGAGCAGACCCAAAAGTCGGTAGTCGTCCTCGTGGATGAATACGACAAGCCGATCATCTCCCACCTGGGCAGAGGCCCGGAAGCTCTTGGGATCGCAAAGGAGAACCGGGAGATCATGAAGTCATTTTTCGGCGTGTTGAAAGGGACCAACGTCTCGCCCCGCATCCGGTTCGTCTTCTTCACCGGTGTTTCCCGCTTCAGCCGGGTGTCGATCTTTTCCGAACTCAACAACCTGGAAGACATCACCATCACCGAAGAACAGGCGGACATGCTCGGCTACACTCAGGAGGAACTGGAGAGGGATTTCAGCCCCTATATCGCGGGGATGGCCCAAAAGCTTGGAGTCTCGGAAAACGACCTGATCCGAAGGCTTGCGGAAGAGTACAATGGATACCGGTTTTCAAAAAAAGATGTTCGGGTCTACAATCCCTTTTCGGTCATGTGCGCCCTGAAGCAGAAAGCCTTCGAAAACTACTGGTTCGAAACCGGAACCCCGACATTTCTGATCAATCTCCTCAACAAAAGCAACTTCCCGCTCCCCATGATCGAAAACCTACAGACCGACAAGACCTCCTTCAGCACATACGATCTGGAGAATCTGAAGCCGGAGGCGATACTCTTCCAGACCGGTTATGTCACCATCAAGGAGATCGACACCGAAAACGAAATCTACCATTTCGATTATCCGAACCGGGAAGTCAAAAAGTCGTTTCTGAAACATCTGCTCGCATCTTATGTGGAACCCAAGGACGCGTACACACAGATTCTGTATCTTTCAAAATACCTGAAGAACGAACAGCTCGACCGATTCTTCGAAGCCATGACCGCGATTTTCAGTGCCATCTCCCACACCCTCAACACCCGGCGGGACGAAGCATGGTTCCATACCATTTTCTACCTGATGGTCAGCGCCTCCGGCGCCAGAGCCCGCAGCGAGGTGCTTCACTACCGGGGCCGGATCGACTTGGTGATCGAATTCTCCGACAAGGTCTATGTGATCGAGTTCAAGTGCAACCGGAGCGCAAAAGCCGCGCTGAAGCAGATTCATGAA
>JAABSQ010000360.1 GCA_011390315.1 Desulfobacteraceae bacterium | reverse complement strand
AAGGGGCGGCCCAGAGCACCGAAGAGTTTCTGAACGGTCTGTTTCATCGGTTCATTTCTCGATGATAGCGCGCCTTGGCATGTTTCAGGGTCTGTAAAAGTTCGACTTTTGAAGGACAGACATAGGTACACAGCCCGCATTCGACGCAGTCGAGCAGCCCCAGGGTCAGGGCCTCTTCGATTTCATCGGCCCGAAGCGCTTTCATGGTGTACCGGGGCAGGATGTCCACCGGGCAGACACGGGCGCAGTACCCGCAGTTGATGCAGGCCCGCTCCTCGCCGTGGGTGTTGCAGTTTCCGGCAAAGGGGGCGGCGGTGCGAAACACCGAGAGAAAGGCCCGGGAATAGCTGGGTTTGTGATACCCCGGCCGAATAAACCCGAACAGTTCCCGCTCTTTGCCTTCGGGGATCAGGGTGAGGGCGGTTTCATACAGACCCAGATGGCCCTCCCGGGGTGCGGCGTACCCGCTCAGAAGCCCCCCTTGAATGTATCGGGTGTCGCCGTTGGGGCCGGCCCCGCCCGACAGGTGAACCAGAGGCGCGCCGATTCGGGTGCGGATATGGCCGTGAACCGGGGACGCGGCGCCCCCCACCACCACCGTCCGTTCGGTGGGGAAAACCCCGTCCCGCAGCAGGCCGGCCAGAAGCAGCAGGTCCTGGCCGTGGATGAACCAGGAGCGGTTTTCTTTGGCGGTGCGCTTGGTCCGGTAAAGCAGCACCCCCGGATCTCCGGCCGGATAATGGCCCCGGTAGCGGACCGGAAAACAGTCGGGGGCATCCTCCAGACCCGTTCCCGCCAGCAGATCGGCGTCCCGGTCGGCGATGCTGACGATGACCCGTTTGGCCAGTCGTCGCAGCACCCCGGCCCCGTATCGCAGCAGATCCGCCCGATCCCGCAGGTAGACCCCGGGCGCCGGTTGAAACGGTTCTTCGCTGCTCAGGCTGACGAAGACGGCCGAGGGCATGTTGGCATCGGGCCGGGGAATATTGCGAAAGGGCAGCTCCCGAATCAGGGGCCACACCCCGCCGTCCACCAGCGCCGCCACCAGCCTGTCTCTGGCCACGTCCGGGATGCGGTTTTCCGGAATCGGGGGAAATTCCGTGAAGGCTTCATCCTCGTCCAGCCGAATCACCACCGCCTCGATCACCCGTCGGGGGCCGTATCGAATCTCGACCACGGTTCCGCCTCCGGGCGAAACAAATTTCACCCCCGGATTGGCCTTGTCTTCGAAGAGTACCGATCCGACTTGAACCCGGTCTCCGGTTTTCACTTTCAGCCGGGGCTTGACAAAAGGCAGTTGGTCGGGAAGCAGGGCCACCTGATCCGGCGACGGCAGGGTTTTCAATTCTCGGGACGGTTTTCCGGCGAGATTCAGATCATATCCCTTTTTCAGATGAATGGAGATCATCGCGTATCCTTCACCATGTCACATCCCACATCCCAGCCGGTCCGCCCGAATCCAGATTCAGCATGTTATCACCCTTCCCCCCCATTTTCAACGCGGGAGTGAAAAATGAAGGATTTTACCCTATTTTCAAGAAACACCTGAATCGCCCCGCCGCCCCGGTATCGGGCTTTCGGTGAAGCTTCGGTGCGGCCGGGTGTTAACTTGCTATTGAAAAACAGCATGATTCCAGATATAAATAGATTTTACAGTCGAAACACCGGCGGGATGGAATCGTGCAGCCGGCCCGGCGATGCCGAAAACCGCATCGGCGGGCGAATCACATCAACAGAGATCTCTTCCACCCCGGAAGAGCGGAAATGAGGTGGCGCCTATGGTCGAGGAATGCAAACCGATACTCAATACCGGATTACGCGGATTTACGATTGCCAGCACCAAAATCAGTGACGTCAACGGGGACGAGGGGAAACTGGTCTATCGGGGCTACCTGATCAAGGATCTGGCGGAAAAAGTCTCCTTCGAAGAGGTGGTCTATCTGCTGCTGCATGAAAAACTGCCCAACAAGACGGCGCTGGCCGACTTTTCCCATCAGCTCGCCGTGGAACGGCCTTTGCCGCCCGAGGTGATCGCGGCCCTCAAAACCCGGCCGGCGGATTCGCTGCCCATGGACATTCTTCAGGGCGGGGTCTCCCTGCTGGCCAATCACGACCAGGACACACAGAAAGGCGAGTCCCGGGAGGTCACCCTTCAGATGGGGATTCGGCTGATCGCCAAGTTCCCCACCCTGCTGGCCGCCTGGCAGCGGATTCGAAACGGCAAGGAGCCGATCGACCCGGACCCCGGGATGGGACAGGCCGCCAATTTTCTTTATATGATGAGCGGCGAAAAGCCGGACGATGAACTGACCCATTTTTTCGACACCTGCCTGGTGCTGCACGCCGAGCATTCCTTCAACGCCTCCACCTTCGCGGCCCGCGAAGTGGCCTCCACCCGGGCCCACATCTATGCGGCGGTGTCCGGGGCGGTCGGGTCGCTGTCCGGGGCCCTGCACGGCGGAGCCAACACCCGGGTCATGAACATGCTCAAGGAGATCGGCAGCGAAGACCGGGTGGAGCCCTACATCAACCGGACCCTGGATGCCGGCGGAAAAATCATGGGCCTGGGCCATGCGGTCTATAAGGTGGACGACCCCCGTGCCCTGATTCTGGCCCCCATGTCCAAGAAGATGGGCGAGCGGATCGGCGAAACCAAATGGTATGAAATGTCCAAAGCCCTGGAGGAAAAAGCCAAGAAAGCGTTTAAGGAGCGAAAAGACCTCGACATCTTCGTCAATGTCGATTTCTACAGCGCCTCTCTCTACTATGCCATGGGGATTCCCATCGATTTTTTCACCCCGATCTTCGCCATCTCCCGGGTCTCCGGCTGGGTGGCCCATGTCTTGGAGGAGCAGTTTGCCGGGGCCGCGCCCAAACCGGTGCTTTACCGCCCCGAATCCCAGTACGTGGGCGACTACTGCGGCCCCGAGGAGTGTACCCTCGAATCCCTGGAGGAGCGGAGCTGACCGCCGGCCTTGAACGACGGCCGCCGGTATAGACCGGTATAGAAAGGATATATCGATTTGATGAAAGAACAGACCCACCGGATGACCCGTCAGCGCCGGGTCATCCTGGAAGAACTGCGGGAGATGGATACCCACCCCGGCGCCGAAGAAGTCTTTGAGGCGGTCCGGCGGAAGCTGCCGCGGATCAGCCTGGGCACCGTGTATCGGAATCTTGAGATTCTCTCGGAACTGGGGGAAATTCAGAAGCTGGAACTCGGGGGCACCCTGATGCGGTTCGACAGCAAGACCGAAAAACACTACCACATGCGCTGCATCAACTGCGACCGGGTGGACGACGCGCCCATGGGGTTCATGGAAAACATGGAAACCGCCCTTCGCGGGGCCACCGAATTCAAGATCATGGACCACCGGCTCGAGTTTCTCGGCCTCTGTCCGGTCTGCATGGAAAAGGCCCTCGACCGGAAAACCCTGGAGGAGAGTTCCCGGGGGGCCGCCGCCGCATCCGCCCAAACCCCGACCAAAAAGGCATCCAACTTCTAAGACCGGTTTTTCACATGCTCTTTTTAAAAAACTGGGCCTGCTCAGTGACGGAGTCGGTCCGCTGGGTATAGCGGGTCGGCGCCGTCCCCTCTTTGAATACCTCGAAAACGGTCTGTTCGGAATCGGTCGCCGGCAGCAGGCCGGTCTCCGCGTCTATTTTCGAAAAAACCACCCCCCGGGGCACCTGGAATACCTTCACCGGCAGCCCCTGGTGCGCCGTCTTCATGAAATCGAGCCAGATCGGGCCGGCGGCCCGGGAGCCGGTCTCCTTTTTGCCCAGAGGGCGTTCCTGGTCGTATCCCACCCAGGCCCCGGCGATGTAGTCGGGGGTGTATCCCATGAACCAGGCGTCGTGCAGGTCGTTGGTGGTGCCGGTCTTGCCGGCGGCCGGCCGGCCCAGGGCCCGCATCCGTCTGCCGGTCCCCTCTTTGATCACGCTCTCCAGAAGGCTGGTCATGAGATAGGCGGTGGCCGGATCGATCACCTGCTCGCTGTCGATCTCAAGC
>JAABSQ010000359.1 GCA_011390315.1 Desulfobacteraceae bacterium | reverse complement strand
GGGCCGCCATTTTGCCGAAAGGCCATATGGAATTAGAAAATATTCTTATTTCCCGGGTTAAGGTGGACGGCGAATTGGTGGGCATGCTGGCGTTGGCCAACAAACCGGGCGGGTTCAGTGGGGAGGATCTCCGACTGGCCTCCGGTTTCGGAGAACTGGCCGGCGTCTCCTTTCGAAACAGCCGAACCTTGAGTGCCCTTAATGAGCTGAACCGCGATCTGGAATGGCGGGTGGAGGAAAGAACCGGGGCTTTATATAAGGCCAATTCGGAGTTGGAGAAGACCCTTCAGGCAAAGGCCAAAACCCTGGAGGTTCTTCAGGAAAGCCAGGAACGATTCGCCGCTTTTATGGATCACTTGCCCGGTATTGCATTTATGAAAGAACCCGCCGGTCAGATCTTTTTTGCGAACCGGTATAGCTGGGAAAATTTCGGGGCGGGAAAGGAGTGGATCGGAAAAACCTCACAGGAAATTTTTCCGAAAGACCTGGCCGACGAAAACGAGAAAGACGACCGGCGGCTGCATAGCGGCTCTCTGCAAAGAGAGCTGGCACTTCGGGATGTGATGAATACCGAAAGGGTATTCCATCTTCACAAATTCCTGATTAAAAACCCCGGCAGGCCGGACCTGGTGGGCGGCATCGCCATGGATGTTACGGAAAAAATGGAATATGAGCGCCGGCTTCAAGAGAATCAGGCGATGCTTCGGTCCGTATTCAATGGAATATCGGAGCCCTTGATTCTCATGGATCAGGACATGCGGGTAAAGATGATCAATGAGGCGGCCGAAACCTACTACGGGTATAATAAGGCGGTCACCGGCCCTTACTTGATGAAACCCTGCTATGAAATTTTCAACCGCAAATCGTGCTGCAAATCCTGTAAGGTGCGGGAAGCGGTTTTAAACCGCGAATACCTGGTGTTTGAAAGAAAAGGTTATGCGGACCCGAAGAAGATGGAACGGGTCTATGTTTATCCCGTCCTCGATGCCCGAAAGAAGACCGGGGATCTGATTGTCCGTATTCACGATATCACCGAGGAAGTCCGGATGCAGGAAGAGATGCTGCATTCGGAAAAGATGATATCTTTGGGGACCCTGGTGGCCGGGGTGGCCCACGAGATCAACAATCCCAACAATTTCATCATGATCAACATCGCCCTGCTGTCGGAAATCTGGAACGGCATCACCCCGATTTTAGATGAATATTTCAGCGATTCCGGTGAATACAGGATTGCCGGACTGACCTACAGCGAAATCAAAAAAGAGGTTCCGGGACTTTTTACGGCCGCTGAAGAAGGCGCCAAACGAATCAAGAACATCGTCCAGGAATTAAAGGAATTTTCAGCAAAAGAAAACATTCTGAATCTCACGGAAATGGAAGCCAATACCCCCCTTCGGAAAGCGGTTTCCCTGCTCAGCCATGAGATCAAAAAAAAGACCCGGTTTTTTAAAATCACCTATGGAAAGAACCTGCCGAAAATTCAGGGGAGTCTTCAGGCGTTGGAGCAGGTGTTTCTGAATATGATCCAGAACGGCTTGGAGGCGTTGCCGGACCCGGACCGAAAGGTTTCGGTAACATCCGGTTTTGATTCCGTAAAAGACCGGGTTGTTTTCGAATTCCAGGATGAAGGCGTGGGTATTCCCGAAGAACTGCTTCCGAGGATTATGGACCCTTTTTTCACGACCAAACGGTCCAAGGGGGGTACCGGACTCGGATTGGCGGTGTGCGACAAAATCATCAAGCGACATAAAGGAACCATTGAGGTCCAAAGCGAACCCGACAGGGGAAGCCTTTTCAGGGTTCTTTTGCCGCCGGTCAAACAGGTATAAATTCATTTTTCGGATTCACACAGCTAAAAATACGGAGGTGGATGAACTCGTATGCCCTATCCTACAAATGCGGTCCTGTTGGTGGATGATGAGCCTCATACCTTGAAAAGTTATGCCATGGCACTGCGCATGAACGGTATCGATCATCTGGCGACATGTGAAGACAGTAAAATGGTGATAAACCAGCTTCAAAACCGCTCTTTTGAGCTCTGCCTGCTGGACCTGATCATGCCCGATGTCTCGGGCGAGGAATTGCTGAAACAGATCAGGCATCAATTGCCGGAAATGCCGGTTATCGTCGTCACCGGCGTGAATGAGGTGGAGACCGCTGTGAACTGCATGAAAGAAGGGGCCTTCGATTATTTCGTAAAGCCGGTGGAGATGAACCGACTCATTTCCGGAGTGAAACGCGCCATCGCGCATCGTGAATTGCTGAATGAAAACCGATTGCTGAAAGAAAAGATGCTCTCGGCAAAACTATCCACCCCGACGGCTTTTTCCGGCATCATCACCCGAAATCAAGCCATGTTTTCGATTTTCCAGTACGCCGAGGCCATCGGCCCGAGTCGTCAGCCGATCCTGATCACCGGTGAGACCGGGGTGGGAAAAGAACTGATGGTACAGGCGATCCATCGATTGTCCCCGGAATCCGGGCCGCTTCTCTCCGTCAATGTGGCGGGCATCGATGATCAGGCCTTTTCAGACACCCTGTTCGGCCACATAAAAGGCGCATTTACCGGCGCCGACCGTCGTCGGCCGGGGCTTCTGGAGCAGGCCTCCGGCGGCGCCCTTCACCTCGACGAAATCGGCGACCTGAATCCTGAATCCCAGGTCAAGCTGCTTCGGCTTTTGGAAGAAAGGGAGTATTTTCCCCTCGGGACCGACACCCCCAAATCCTCCGACGCTCGAATCATTGTAAGCACAAACCTCGACCTCGATCACCTTCAAGGATCAAGCAAATTTCGCCGCGATCTTTTTTACCGGCTCTGTACTCACCACATCCACATTCCCCCTTTACGGGAAAGAACAGGGGACATTCCGCTTTTGCTGGATTATTTTCTGGAGGAGGCCGGCCGGACCTTTGGAAAGGAATCCCTCTCCTGGAATCGGGAAATCATAGAGCTGCTCTCGCGGCATTCTTTTCCGGGCAATATTCGGGAACTGAAAAGCCTCATTTTTGATGCGGTCAGCCGCTGTACCACCGATCAACTGACGGCCGGTCTTTTTAACAGCCTGGATGTGCAAGGGGGGAACCCGGCCGACCCTTCGACTGGGTTGAAGAATCTTCCCCCAAGCGACCTTCCCACCTTGGAAGAGGCCACGGAACAGCTCATTCATGAGGCGATGGACCGATTCGACAACAACAAGTCCATGGCTGCGCGGGTGCTGGGCATTTCCAGGCAGCGGCTGGCCAGATGCCTCAAAAAAAGTGAGACCGGCGAGTCGTCTTAATCCGTTCCCGGTCGGTTTCCCGCCCCGGACTGTTACATTTCGCACCACCCGTCTTATTTTATAACACGTAGCTTAATTTTAAGTAATTTCAGTTTTTTAATGCTTTTCCTCTCTCCCTGCGTTTCAATCCATAACACCCCTTACTCTTCACTTGATTTCCATTTTTGGTTTCATTCTTTGTGTCATTTCAATATCTTATCGACTTTATTCAACTCTAGGCACACATATTGCTTTTATGGGACAATAGTAAAGGAAGGGGGAAACCAAATGAACTGCAAAGGGGAAAGAGACATGAAAAACTTACTGGTTGTCGATGACGAACCCGCACAACTGCAAAGCCTTCGGGTGGGGTTGCTGTCCAGGGGATACCGAGTTCGGGAAGCCTCGAATGCGATAGAAGCCCTCGACTTCATCGAAAAAGAACCGAACCGGGTCGATCTGATCATCAGCGACTACTGTATGCCGACCACCAATGGGTTGGAATTTTTTGAAAGATTAAAAACGATAAATCGAGGTTTGCCACTGATGATGATGACGGCTCATGGAGAGAAAGATCTGATTTTGAAAGCCCTTCGGTCCGGCTGCGCCGGTTTCATCGAAAAACCATTCACTATCGATGAACTGGTTGAAGAGATCCAGCGAATTGAAAATGAAGGAGGGAAAAAAAAGCCCATCCCCACTGAAAGCCTCGACCTGGCCGAACTGATTCATCAGATTAAAAACCCGCTGATGATGATCATG
>JAABSQ010000358.1 GCA_011390315.1 Desulfobacteraceae bacterium | reverse complement strand
ATTCGGCTTTGTCGGCTTTGGCCCTCACCGGTGAATTCGGGGACCGGATTCGAAAAGACGTTCTGTCGCTTCTGGAGGGGTTCCGGGATGTGACTCCGCCCATACGGACCGATTTTTACCGCCCTCGGGTCAGCTTTCAGGCGGTGGCGGTCGATTCGTTTCAGAAGAAAACCGAGGCCTATCATACCCTTTTGTCCCGCGAAATCCCTCAACTTCTGGGGGAGGAAGGGATTTTCAACCAGATGCCGGAAGAGCTCCCGGCCTATCAGGACCCCTATGCACGATTTCTGGAAGGGTTCCAAGGCTCCGCGGACGGCGAAATCACCGAGCCGAAAACCCCCGCCATCACCACCTACTCGACCCTCACCGGGCCGGAAAAACCCCACCTGCTGTTTCAGACCACCCTGGACGGAGACAAGGAAACCTGGCTCTGCCGGGCCGCCCGAACCGGGATGGAGGAGAACCGGGTGCACTGCCTTCACCTGGTCGATTCGCCGACCCCGGCCTGCGAAGCGGACATGCTCAACCGGAGAAGCCGCATTCCCGCGTGTGCCGATCGAATCTGCGCCTTTGAACGGGAGGACCTGTGTGATTATGGAAAACAGCACCACCTGATTTTGAAGCGCCATCCGGATGGGGCGAGCGCGGCTGTTCAGGCCCTGCAGGTGCTGGACCGTCTGCTGGGGAGTCATGCCGCCGGCGACAGCCCCCTGAAAATCACCTGTGACGACCTAAACCGGGGTGCGGCGGCCCGGGCCTTGTTTCGGTTATCGGTTCTCGGTATGGTGGAACTTTTCTACATCGATTTTCGGGAGGCCGATTCGGTTTTCAAGGTTTACGGCTTTACCGAAACCATGAACCCGGAAGCCGCCGCGGTGGGGCTGTACGGATATCTTCAGAAAAACGACCTCTCCCCCGGTAAAAAATACCTCTCCCATATCCCCGACGGGATGCCGGATGTTGCCGCCGAACTCGATCGTTCCCGGCGGCTGTTCGGCGAACCGCTTCGGGCATGGCTCCGCACGGCTTCCGCCGAGGGGGGTCTCCATCATCTGGAGGATTATCCCGACTATTTTCAGGGGGTCGCGGATTATGTACCCCTTCTGGCGGATCAGGTGGACGGTTCTATGCGGGAGACGGCCTACCGCCGGCTCTGGAACCTGAAGCGGTTTCTCCAGGGGGCCGAGTGCCGGTATGCCGGGTTGCTGATGGCGGTCCGGGCCACCGATGAAGACTGGGGCTGCGGGTTCTGCGACCGGTGTGTTCCGGATCTGGCCTTCGGCCGCGCGGAACAGACCCCGCCGCCGGAAAGCCTTTTTCTCGAAGAGCTGGAAAAGCGCTTTCAGTCCTGGATGGAAAACGAGGCGGTGGGATTCGAATCCGATGCGGCGGACCGATTCATTCAGGATTTCGGGGACGCCTATGCCAATCTCCGGACCCGGTCTGCGCGGACGCTGGAATACGATCCTTACAACCTCAAGGCCCTCTATGTGGCCCGGGAGCTTGCGCAACCCGCCGAAGGGGAGATGGACGCCCTGGACCTGATGGCGGTGGTGTTGCGGGACCTGCCGCGGCTTCAGGCCGTTCGGTTCTACGAAACCTTTCGGGGCGACGCCGGTGTGAAACGGGCCCAGTTCGATCTCATGGATGACGTCCACAGCCCCTTCAACAGCCCCGAGGGCGAACAGTGGCTCTTCAGGGAAGCCCGGGAGGCGGGCCTGACCGAGGAACGGATCGATTTTCTGGGGGCCCGCGAGGTGCTCAATACCCTGCAGCGGACCGATTTAACCCCCCACTGTGCGAGACTTTCCCAACTGGTAGAGGAGTTCTGACGTGAATCGGTTATCCAGCCCAGACAGCGTCATTGAGAAGATTGCGGAGGTTCACCGGAAGATCGAGGAGCTTTATGAGACGGTCGATCTGATCCGGCAATTGCGGGAGAAGTTCGAGGTGTCCCGGGAGGAGACCGCCGCCCATGAAGCCCGGCTCCAGGAAAAGCTGATCGAATACGATGATCTGGGGGCCGAATACGACCGGACGGTTCACCGCATCGATCAACTGGGGGATCGCCTGGAGTCGGAGCTGGGCCGCATGCTCACCGAATTCGGCCAGGAGAAGGACCGGATTCGGGAGGAGATGAAGGGGTTCGATTCGGAGCGGACCGAGCTGCGGCGGCGGTTTGAGCGGCTGGACCGGGAATACACCGAGGCCATGCGGGATACCGGCAATCACATGGCCTACCTGACCCGGCGGCTGGAATCCGCCGTCGATGAGATCCGCCATCGGGTGGTTCAGGAGATGGATGAGAATCGCCGGTGGCTGGAAGGGGAAACGGCCCGGCTGGGCGAGGTGTCGGATCGGATGCAGGAGGAGGCCGATTTTCAGAAAGAGAATCTCGACCGGTTCAGGGACCGGATCGAAGCCCTGCTGGATGAACGGACCGAGGCCTTATCCCACAAACACACGGCCCATGCGGATCGCATGGGGACGGCGTTTCAACAGCTCGAAGAGGCCATGGCCGGGTTTCGGAATCAGATCGAAGGCCGGTTGGACGAACGAACCGACGCCCTCTTTGCCAAACACGACGACCATGCGGATCGAATGGCAGCCGAGTTCCGGCGGCTCGAGGAGGCCATGGCCGGGTTTCGGGACCGCATCGACACCACCCTTCAGGACCGGGCCGATGAGCTGTTCGAACAGCAGGACCTCTATAAGCAGTCCACCACGTTTGACCTGAACGCCCGGTTCACCGAAGAATCGGAAAAACTGACCGACCGGGCCGACGGCGAAGTGCAAACCCTTCGGGAGCGGTTCGGCGACGAAAAGGACCGGATCGACGCGGCGCTTTCCTTCCTGGCCGAGGAGAGGGCGGCGGTGGATCGGCGTCATGAGGCCATCGACCAGGAGATGACGAGGATCGATGCGGCGGTGGAATCCCTGATCCAATCGGCCCGGGACCGGGTCGACCGCACCATCGACGACGGCAATGCGGTGATCGAAGGTCAGGTGGAGCATGTGACCGGCTTCATCGCCGATTCCGAAGGGGAGATTCAGCGCATCAAGGGCGACCTCAAGGCGTTCAAAAATCGGTTGAGCACCAATCTGGAGGGAGAAGCGGCCGGTCTTCGCAAACAGCTGGCCGATTTTCAACAGACCGCCGAACAGGAGCTAAACGCCCGGCTATCCGAAGATTCCAAGCAGCTGCGGATGACCGCGAACCGAGAGATTCAGGTTTTGGCGGCCGAGCGCAAAGAGATCACCGAAATGCACCAGACCCTGGAAGATGCCCTGGCCCGGGTCAATCAAAAGATCGGCGCCAAATCGAGCTATTTTTCCAGTCAGTTGAATCAGCTGATCGTCAAATCCCAGCGGGAAATCACCCAGCTCGGCGAATCGGCCACGGTGGAGGTGCGGGAGCGGCTGGACGGCATGACCGATTTTGCCGAGGAGAGTCGGGAGGCGCTTCACGCCCTGAAAAACCGGATTCAGGAATTCGTAAGTCGGGTGCGCGAAAAAATCGACCGGGATACCGCCGCCCTTCACCAGGGCCAGTCGGAGTTCAAAAAAAAGGCGGTTCAAAAGATTTCCGCCAAATTGTCGGACGAGATCCGCAAACTTCGCGCCGCCAATGAAGCCGCCCTGGAGGCCCGGATTACCCGGTTGACGGAGGACCACCGGCGGATCAGCGACGGCATCGACGCCCGGCTTCAGGCTTTTGAAGAGCGGATCGCCGCGTCGGAGGCGGCGGTGGAAAAAGAAAGGGCGGCGATCGGAAATCAGAATGCAAAAGTTCGGGATCATTTAAAACGATTTTCCGAAACCCAGACATCCCACACCCGCACCCTGCCCGCTCTGGTCGACCGGATCACGGCCCTGGAGGACCAGCTGGAAGAGCTCGGACAGCGGCGGGGCTTGTTCAATTTTCCGAAAAACCCCAAAACCAAGAATCCGGCCAAGGAATAGTCCG
>JAABSQ010000357.1 GCA_011390315.1 Desulfobacteraceae bacterium | reverse complement strand
TGAAATCTGGAAGGTCTTTCGTCGAAGAGAGGGAAAAGAAGAGAAGCGGGAATTTTGGACGCGGCAGCAGTACGAGGAGCAATGCGTCCAGGCCCGACGGCTGGATGAAATCAACGCCCATCTGACCAAGATCGATCAGAAGCTGGAGCAGTTGATGAAATCGATATCCTCGGAAGGAAAGACCGTCGCTTCCGTCAATCCGAAGAAAGAAAAACCTGAAGGACAAGCGCCTGAGCGGACATCGGGTGAAGAAGAATCATCCGAACCGAAAAACCAGCCTGCAGAGAAAAAGACGAAAGAAAAGCAGAAAAAGAAGGCGGCCGGATCGGCGTCTCCTGAACCGGCCTAGAAAAGAAGCGTGAGCTGCTGCTAAAAAAAGCCCTCTCCCTGAGAAGAAAGGAGAGGGCTTTTCGCCGCTACTGAGCAGCGATCTTCGTCAACTCCTCAAAGACCACCGCTTTGAAGAGCGGGATTTTATACTCGTTTTTCTTCAGCGGCATCGCTCCCTGCATGGAGGCCTCGGCCGCATCCGCGATCGTTTTTTCATCCAGCTTTTTGCCGATGATGGCTTCTTCCACCGGTTTGGACCGCCATGGAACGGGTGCGGCGCCGCTGAGGACCACCCGGGCGTTTTTGACGGTGTCGCCGTCGAACTGAAGGGCCAGGGCGGCGCCGGCGATGGCGAAATCCCAGGATCGGCGGGTGCGGACCTTTCGATAGGCGCTGCGAAGCCCCCGGGGCGCGGGCGGTATGATGATTTCCGTGAGGATCTCGCCCGGGTCGAGGTAGGTTTCGCTGGTGACGTCCACGCCCGGCGGCATGTGGAATTTTTCCAGTGCCAGGGATCGCTTTCCTTTCGGCCCCTGAATTTCGGCTTGGGCATTCAGGGCCACCAGGGCCGGGGCCGGGTCCGACGGATGGACGATAAAGCAGATGCTGTCGCTCCCCAGAATGCAGTGGAACTGGTTTTCACCCATGGGGGCGAAGCAGCGGTTGCCGCCCTTGCGCAGACAGTCGAAATCCCCTCGGTAATACCAGCACCGGGGTTTCTGACAGATGTTGCCGCCGATGGTTCCCTGGTTTCGCAGCTGAGGACTGGCCACCTCCGAGGCGGCCCGGGCCAGGACCGCATACTGTTTCTGAATGACCGGATGGTCGGCGATCTCGGTGATGGTGGTCAGGGCCCCGATGCGGAGTCCTCCGTCTGCGGTTTCTTTGACGCCTTTCAGGTTCTGAATGCCGCTGATGGAAACCAGTTTGTTGACGTTGAAAATACGGTCCCGCAGACAGCCGAGAAGATCGGTGCCCCCGCCGTGGACCACGGCCCCGTCGGAAGACAGCTGTTTCACGGCCGATTTTAAATCCTCAGGCCGGGTGTAGTCGAAATTGGGCAACATGGATTATTCCTCCTTTCGCTGCTCGGCCAGCTTCTGGACCAGGCTGATGGGATTGATCGGGGATTCGGTGATCCGCACCCCGGTGGCGTTGTAGACCGCATTGGCCACCGCCGCGGCGGTCGGAATCGTGACCGGCTCCCCCAGCCCCTTGGCGCCGGTGGAGTTGGCTTCATGGTCGGGCATTTCAATGGGCGTCGAGGTGATGTCCGCGGGCACATCCAGGGCGGTGGGCAGTTTGTAATCGTGCCAGTTCCGGTTGCAGAGCTTGCCGGTCTGGTTCGCATCCAGCACCCGGAATTCGGTGGTGGCCAACCCGATCCCCATGGCGATGCCGCCGATCACCTGATTGTCGTAGCCCTTGCGGTGCATGACCCGACCGCTGTCGTGAGCCCCCAGAAAATTGAGGATCTTGACCTCGCCGGTGCGGGTGTCCACCTCCACTTCGCAGAATTGGGCCCCGAAGGGGACGATCGCCTTGTTTTCGGGATTGGGACCCCGTTTGCCGATCCCCACGATCACCTTCTGGCTTTTCAGTTCGGAAATCTCGGTAATCTTGATCTTTTTGGATGCGTCCTTTTCAGAGACCACTTCGTCGCCGATAATGTCCAGTTCACCGGCGTCCGACTCGAGGTCTTTGGCCGCCATTTTCAAAAGCTGCCGTTTGAGGTCGATGGCCGCGGCCCGCACGGTGGGGGCTTCGGTGGGCACCGTCTTGCTGCCGCCGCTGGGGGAGGCGTACTGGGTGGTGCCGGTGTCGGCGTTTTCGATCTGAATGGTGTCGGGATTCACCCCCAGCTCCTCGGCCGCCACAAAGGCCATGACGCTTTTGGTGCCGGTGCCGATATCGCTGGCGCCCATATTGAGGTTGAGGCTGCCGTCGGAGAAAAGCTTCAGGATAACCGTCGAGGGGGGCCATCCGCCGCCCACAAACCAGCTGGAGCAGGCCATGCCTACGCCCCGACGGATGTGGCCGGGATCCTTCGATTTTCCGGATCGGGGTTTGAAGTTCTTTTTCCAGCCGTAAGCATCCGAGCCTTTGTTAAGACAATCGGGCAGGCCGTTGGTGGTGAAGGGGGGGCTGCCTTCCCGGGCCTGGCTGTGATCCGGAATGTTCTTGAGCCGCAGTTCCACCGGGTCCATCTCGAGGGCTTCGGCCAGATCATCCATCATCTGCTCCAGGGCCCAGTTGCCCTGGGGATGACCGGGCGCTCGAAAGGGCCGGGCCAGACCGGCGTTGATGTAAACATCGGTGGCCTCGGTCTGGACATTGGGGCAGGTGTAAAGATCCCGAGCCAGCCAATCGAGAAGCGAAATCCCCCCGGCCGGGTAAGCCCCGCCGGTGGCGGTGCAGGAAAATTGGATGGCCGTGAGGGCGCCGTCTTTTTTCGCCCCGACTTTCAGGGTCATGTTCGCCGGGGGCCGGTTGCCCATCACCAGGAAGGTCTCCTCCCGGGTCAGAAAGAGCTTGACCGGGCGGGCGGTCTGTTTGGCCAGAAGGGCGGCGATGATGTTATACTTGCTGGCTTGGAGCTTGCTGCCGAACCCGCCGCCCATGTAATGGCCGATGACCCGCACCCGGGACAGCGGCATCTTTAAAATTTCGGCCACCTTGGATTGAACCGCATAGACGCCCTGGGTCGACTCCCAGATGGTGAGCCGGTCGCCCTCCCAGTTGGCCACACACCCGTGGCGTTCGATCGGGGTGTGGAGTTCGCAGGCGGTGCGGTAGGTTTTCTCCAGCACCACGTCGGCCTCCTGGAAACCCTTTTCCAGGTCTCCTCTGGAATGGGTTTCCGTCTTCCGTTCGTTTCCGTCGGAATGGACCTTCGGGGCCTTGGGCTCCAGCGCCTTCCGTTCATCCGAAACAAAGTCGAGCACCTCGTATTTCACCTCGATGGCATGGGCCGCATCCCACGCCTGAAAGGGGGTTTCCGCAGCCACTGCGGCCACGGTTTCGCCCTCGTACAGACAGTGGGGATCGAAGAGTTTGGGCTTGAATTTGTCGGAATAGGGCCACTCGATATCCGCGATGGGGCTGGTGTTGCTGATGACCGCATGCACCCCGTCCATTTTTTCGGCTTTGCTCGTGTCGACGGATTGGACC
>JAABSQ010000356.1 GCA_011390315.1 Desulfobacteraceae bacterium | reverse complement strand
ACCCGGGCATGGGCATGGGGGCATCGCAGGATCGCCCCGTAGAGCATATTGGGCAGGCGAATGTCCGACGGATATTCGGCGGTGCCGCTCACCCGTTCATAGGCATCCACCCGGGGTCTGTTGTTGCCGATGATCCGGGTCTTGTCCCAGGGGGCGGGTTCCTGTCCTTCCCGGGGCGGATCGGGCACCGGGGTGTCTTCCACATAATAGAGTTCGTCCTGTTTTCGGCTCATGCATCACCTCCCTTTTTCAGTTCAGCGGCGCGATCGGCGGCCTTGAAGATATGGGCATAGGTCCCGCAGCGGCAGAGATTGCCGCTGACGCCTCGGCGGATCTCTTCGATGGAGGGTTCGGGAACGGCGCGAAGCAGCCCTTCCACCGCCATGACCTGACCGGGGGTGCAATAGCCGCACTGAAACGCGTCTTCTTCGGCAAATGCTTGCTGAACCGGACCGAGTTCTTCGCCCTTCATCAGTCCCTCGATGGTGGTGATTTCCAGCCCTTCGGCTTCCAGGGCCAGGGTCAT
>JAABSQ010000355.1 GCA_011390315.1 Desulfobacteraceae bacterium | reverse complement strand
CCCATTCGGCGAAGGAGACATCAAAAGGCGGGGTGGCGGTCAGGGCCACCACGGTGGGATGATCCAGAGCGCCGTGCAGGGCCGTAAGACTTCTCCACCAGGCGTTTTTGAGATGGTGGGCCTCGTCCACCACAATGGTTCGAACATCCGAAGTTCTGAAATGCGCGAAGCTGTCCAATGCGGATGAACGGGACTTGGCCGGGGGGGAGGAATCCGCATCTTCGGATTCCTCTTCATCGGCTTCTTCCGATTCGCCGTTGGATTCGGTCGGCTCCGGTTCCCCGGAATGGAGGCTGTACACTCCCTGATAGGTGCCGACGGTCATGAATCCGGGCCGCTTCAGATCGGTGGAAATCCAGTCGGGCCGGTGACCGG
The DNA here is from genome assembly GCA_011390315.1 of Desulfobacteraceae bacterium. Taxonomy (GTDB): domain Bacteria; phylum Desulfobacterota; class Desulfobacteria; order Desulfobacterales; family Desulfococcaceae; genus JAABSQ01. The sequence goes on along the minus strand of JAABSQ010000355.1, from coordinate 3,687 downwards.
ATTCGGGCAGAAACAATTCCGTGAATCGGTCGATCCATTGATCCCGTATGGCCAGGGTGGGCGCCAGAATCAGGGCGGGCCGGTCGAGGCGGCGGACCACCTCCAGCCCCAGCACCGTTTTACCGGAGCCCGGCGGCGCGATCACATGAAGCCGGTCATCTTCCAGGTGTTCTTCAAGCTCGGCCAGAACCCGCTGCTGATACGGCCGCCAGGGAAAACAGAAACGAATATCATCGGCAAAACGATTCATGGGAGTGGTCCGAAAGACGGTATCGTGTGCGGAAATGGATGACTTATCAAATTTCAATCCTGCTTCATTGGGGGGAAGTCGCACGCCGGAAGAAGCGCTGCGCCCGGCAGCATGCGCTTGTTTGAAAGCCGACAAGCAGATTCAGCCCTTTCAGTCTTTCCTCGGCCTTCAGTCCCCTCATTCGATCTTCAGGTTTCAATTTCCTGACAAGCTCTTCTAATTTTAAATTGTCCGGATACCCCACAGGACATCGAAAATGCCGGGTGCGACGGGAATACTCTTTTGTCGGCCGGTTCTACCGGCCGAAGGATTTCCACCGAAGATTCCGGCGGCAAGGCCGCGGCCCTTCTGATTATGTGGCCAGCTGCGCCGCCATTCGAATCGCCTCCACCATGCTCTGGGGATTGGCCCGGCCTTCCCCCGCTTTGTCGAAGGCGGTGCCGTGGTCCACCGAGGTGCGGATGATCGGCAATCCGAGGGTGACGTTGACCCCGGACATCCGACCCCAGGAATCGGTCTTTTCATCATAATGAAATCCCACCAGTTTCATGGGGATGTGGCCCTGGTCATGGTACATCACCACCACCGCATCGAACAGGCCGCCCTTCATTTTGGAAAAGACGGTATCGGCCGGAATCGGTCCTTCGGCCTGAATGCCTTCGGATTGGGCCCGGGCTACGGCCGGGGCGATCTCTTCGTCGTCTTCATTGCCGAACAGCCCCCCTTCTCCGCAGTGAGGATTGAGCCCGGCCACGGCGATGCGGGGGTTTTGGATACCGACCTGTTTGAGCGCATCCTGCGTCAACTCGATCACCCGCAGGACCCGGGGGGTTTTGACCCGCCGGCAGGCTTCGGCCAGGGAAACATGGGTGGAGACGTGGACCACCCGAAAACCGTGGTCGGTCAGCATCATGGCATAGTCTTTGGCGCCGGTCAGATCCCCGTAGATTTCGGTGTGCCCGGCATAGTGGTACCCGCCGGCGTTGAGGGCGGCCTTATTGATCGGGCCGGTGACCGTACCGTCGACGGTCTTTGCCATGGCCAGCTCGATGGCCTTGGCGATGTATCCGAAAGAGGCCCTGCCCTGCTCCGGCGTAACGGTCTTGTATTGAAGCCGGTCGACGGGCATATTCTTCAGGTCGAGTACGTCGATGGCGCCGGGGCGGAAGCCTCCGGCCTCCGGTGAATCGACAGCGGTGATGCGAAGTTCAAGCCCGGAAAACCGGACCGCATCCGCCATAATATCGGCACCGCCGATAACCAGCGGGCGACAGATATCGTAAATATCGGAGTGATCCAGGGCTTTGGCCGCGATTTCCGGGCCGATGCCGCCCGGATCACCCATGGTGATGCCCAGCAAAGGACGCTTCTTTTCAGTCATCATGTTTCCTTTTTTGGAAGAAGGATCGGGTACAACCGGGTAAAGGCATCGGGACGACCGAATGCACCGGCTTTGGTGACGATGGTACGGCCCTCGAGTCGCCCCCCGGCGGCGGCGCCCCAGACCAGACCGGGAAGAATTTCCCGCTGCAACTCGAAACCGAAGGCGCCTGAGGTTCTGAGCACGGCCTGAGCCGTATCCCCGCCGGTCAGCACCAGCCCGTCCGGAACCCGAACATCCCGCAGCCGGCGGATCAGGTCGGACACTCCTTCCAGAATCGAAAGCGGCGGGTGGTTTTTTTTCGAAGACGGAGAGGACAGACGCCAGACCAGCATCCCTTCGGCCAGTTGTTCCCCTGCCTGGCGGGCGATCCCCCCTCGCTGTTCCCATTGATCGGGGTCGGCCAAAACAGCCGAATCCAGCGTGACGACATTCGGGGAATAGGTTTGGATCATTCCATCCAACTGGTCCCGGGTAAGCTGTGAGGTCGATCCGGCCACAACGAGTATTCCCGGTCCGGCGGGACGGGTCCATTCGGGGGTTCGATCCTTCTCACCGGCTGTCAGCGCGGAGAATGCCCCGGCCAGACCGGCCGATCCGATCATCAAAGCCTTGGGAAACCGCGTCTGGACCAGACGGGCGATGGCGTCGAGGTGTTCGGGGGTTTGAACGTCGAAAGCCACATGGCGGCAGCCCTCGGCGATCATACGGGATATCCGTTCCGCCGTATGGTTCGAACCACGCGTATACTCGTCGAGGTCGACCCGGCCGACCGGATACCGGCTCTGCCCGGCCATCAGCACCGACAGCCGGGATTCGGTCACCGGCGTGACCGGGTCCCGAGCCATTTCGGTCTCCGCCACCGGCCTGCCGTGGACCTGATGAAGATCATGGACCGTGGTGCGGCCCTGCCCCGGGAATGCGGGGACCAGAAAACCGACCGGCAGATCGAGTTCATCCAGGATCGCATCCGCCTCCGCACCGATGTTGCCGCGAAGGCAGGAATCCACCTTTTTGTAGATGAAACGCGGATTGAAAGGGGCCAGCTTTTTTGCCGCGGTTCGGGCCCTGTCGGCTGCTTGGTTCGCAGGCAAAGCTCTGGAATCGGTATGCACCGACAGCCCCGCAGGGGGAATCCGGAATGCCGTCCGGTCCAGATCCGCCAAGGCCGCCAGATAGATCGGCGCGGCCGACCGTATAAACTGCACCCCGGTATCCCCGGCGCCGGTCAGGTCATCCGCAATGACAGCCGCTTCAAGCATAGACCGAGCCTCAGTCCGGCCCCATGGGGAGCAGATCGGGGGCGTGGGTCAGCACCGTCATTCGGGCATTCGGCCCCTGGCGTCGAAAGGCTTCCTCGATGGCCCACTCCAGGGTGGGTGCGTGGGTGTGTCCGAGTCGGACCTTGTTTTCGGCGGGAATCCCCGGGGAATAGAGGATTACCTCGGCCTTTTCCCGAACCATGGCCCAGGCCACCGCCAGAGCCGATGCCACCCCGTTTTGAAGATCGCCCCGGCGGTAGGCCGCCTTGATTTCCTCGGACGGCCAGGCGGTGAAATCGAGCAGTTCGGTATGAATCGGGCTGACTCCTTCCGGGGCCGGGGTGGCCACGATGATGGTTCCGCCCGGTTTGACCATGCGCTGGGCCGGATACTGGCTCTTGTGGGACTGCCAGAAATCGATGTCGCAGGGGCAGGAGTTGGCCAGAACGATATCCGGAACTTCGTGGAACCGGACCCCGTAGATCTCCCGGGCCTTCCGAACCCCGGCCTTGAAAGCGGATCGCATGTTTCCGTAATAGACCCCGACCGGTCGGCCGTCCATATCCGGAACCACATTGAAAATGGTTTTCATGCCCACCCGGTCGGCCATGTCGTCCATGTCTTCACGGACCGGGTTTTCTTCCTGCCCCAGCAGGGAATCCCCGCCGCCCTCACAGGAGAGCATATGGGTTTCGGCCGTGGTTCGGGCGCCGCAGATGCCGGGTTGAATAATCTTCGAGGAACCGGAGAACCCTGGAATGTGGTGGGGTACAATGGCGCCGATGCCGATTACC
>JAABSQ010000354.1 GCA_011390315.1 Desulfobacteraceae bacterium | reverse complement strand
TCCAGGATCTTTTCCATCTGCTCCGGAGACTGCCGGGGCGGAGGGGGGGTATCGGAGGGAACCGGCGGCCCACCGCTTTCAGCCGGGGTTTCGGAGGTCCGCATCGCCGCCGCCGGAAGATTTTCGGGAGAAGCCGCCGCCGCTTCATTCGCCGAATCCCCGGCCGAATCGAACGTCTCCTCGGCTTCGTAGGCCACCTCCCGCTCCGCCTCCCGTCCGAGCACCTCCGGGTTGAGGTAGTGGGGGGTGTCCTCGGGGATGTCTTCGGAGCGCCTCGGCTCCGGAGTGGTGAGCGGCTCCGGTTCGCCCATCATCTCCCGCAATCGGGCCAGCATCTGGTTGCGCTTTTCTTTGGAAAAGGTCACCTCATCCGGGCCGGCGTCGAAGACCCCGTCGAAAAGGTCGGTCTTGAGCTGAATCCCGGCCAGGATGGATTCTTCGATGCTGTACTTGCAGATCAGGTTGACCACGTTGACGCACCCGCTCTTCTGGCCGATCCGGCTGACCCGGCCGATCCGCTGGTTCAGTTTGGCCGGATTCCAGGGCAGTTCGAAGTTGATGACGCAGTCGGCCGCCTGGAGGTTGAGCCCGGTGCCGCCCGCATCGGTGGAGAGAAAAACCCGGCACTCCGGATTGTTGGTGAATTCATCGATCAGGGCCTGGCGTTTTTTCACCGGCACCTTACCGGACAACTCCACAAAGCAGATCCCGGCCTTGGAAAGATACTTGGCGATCAGATAGGTCATGGTGGTCCACTCACTGAAGATCACCACCTTGCGCCGGTTCTCCACCACCAGCTCGTCCAGGATCGATTCCAGCTCCTTGAGCTTGGGAGAGATATGGGTCTTGCGGTCGATCAAAAAGGTGGAGTCGCAGACCCGGCGCATGCACAGGAGAAGCTCCTGGATCCGCCGCATGTCCATGGGGGTCAGGAATTTCTTGCTGAGGAGCGGGGCCAGAGCCTGGCTGTACCCGGAATGCATTTTGGCCTGCCGTTCGTGAAGGTCGAGATAGTAGTTGTTGACGATCTCGTCGGGCAGGTCCTGAAGCACCTCCTCTTTCTTTCGGCGGATCACGATGGATGCGAGCTTTTCCTTGAGCAGGCCCAGGTTGCGATAGCCGATGATCTTGCCTTTGCTGGTGCGGCTCAGCATGAAGTGATCCGCCGCGAATTTCCACAGGGGGGCCAGCAGATCCGGTTCCAGAAACTGGACGATGGAGTAGACAT
>JAABSQ010000353.1 GCA_011390315.1 Desulfobacteraceae bacterium | reverse complement strand
TTTCCAGCGGAGTGCCGGTGAGCACCAGGGCATGCTTTCGGGGCAGGGATTTGACCGTTTCGGCGGTCTTGGTGGTGAAGTTTTTGATCCGCTGGGCCTCGTCCAGAATCACCAGGTCGGGCTTGAATCGGTGAAGCACGTTGACGTCCCGAAGCACCGCTTCGTAGTTGGTGATCTTGAACAGCCGGGGGTCGGTTTCATACATCTCCTGGCGCTGGGCCGCAGACCCGGCGATCACCAAAGCGCGTTCATCGGTGAACCGCTCGATCTCCCGCTTCCACTGTTCCTTGAGGGAAGCCAAAGTGATCACCAGAACCTTTTGGAAGCCGAAAACCTCTTTTTTGAGGATGGCCAGGACGATGGCCTGAAGGGTCTTTCCCAGACCCATTTCATCCCCGATCAGAACGGACCGTTTATACAATCCGAACCGGACCCCTTCGGTCTGGTAGGGATAGAGACGGGTCTTGATGCCGGAGATGTCGGGCAGACCCTGATCGGCCATGGATTCGAGCTGCCGGACATGGAGGTGGTCGTCCAGGCGCCCAAGCACCGATTCTTGAATCCGCACCCGTTTGCTGCCGTCGAGCCGGTCCATGAAGGTGATGAAATCGGAAAAATCGGATCGGGAAAAAAACCCCTGTTCATCGAAGTAATCGGCCAGAACCGGGGCCACGTTCTCAATCTCCGATGCCGGCCGCTCATTGAACATGCGGGGGCGGTCTGCGGTGGAATCCCAAAACACATCCACAAAAGGGAACCGTTCGTCCTGAAGCCTGGTCTTGAAATATTGCTTCTTTTTCAGGGTCCGGGACACCAGGATCATGTGCTTGCAGGTGTTGAGCCGGTTGGTGTCGAAATCGGGGCAGGTGCAGTGACCCAGCCCCTTTTCCGGATCATGCAGGGTGACCGCATACTGCCGGCCCTTGGGGGTCTCCACCAGGTGCTCGCCCTTGAGCATGTCGCCTTCGGTCAGGGTGAAGGCCTCGAACCGGGACCGTTTTTTGCGGTCTTCCAGGGCCTGGGCCCGAATCTCTTCTTCGGTGAGAAAATCGGGGGCCTGATCCTGCTCCAGTACCGGCACCTCGGTGGCCGCCGATTTCCAGGCCGCCAGCCGGTCCTGCACATCCAGAAGCACCGCCACCGTGTGTTTGCACCCATTCCCGGGAAAGGGGCAGTCGCAGCTGGTCTTCACCCCCGCCTGGGTCAGCTGAATACGGGTGGTGTAATCCCCGTAATTACCGTCCACGTCATAAACAAAAATCCCCTCTTCCGGAACCGACTGGGCGCACATGAAGGCGCCGTGTTCGTAGATCCGTTCACCTCGTTTGAAGATGATGTCGGATTCGGCCACCCGGGTTCGAATAAAGGAAGACGATAAGTCGATCATCGTGCAGCTCCATATGATTGGTGTTGATAAAAAGGCCCGACCTCGGGCGGGCGCCGCCTATCATCCACGAGACGCGATCAAAGTCAAGCCTTTGCGGAAAACCTTGGCGGGAAAATAGACCGGTGAAAACAGAAAACCCGCCGAAAGCCGCCGCCCGGGAGGCGAATCCCGGGCGGTTTGCCGATTTTCGACGGGTGTATGGTTCAGATCATCACGCCTGCGGGCGCCGAAAAACAGCGCCCTCAGGCGGTCGGGTCGGTTACTCAAACGTGATGTGCGCCGTATCCACAAAGGGGGCGCCGTCCACCACCGCGCGGATCACCGATTGGCCGGGCTGGCCGGAGCTGATTCGGCCTCGGGCCAGGCCCTCTTTATTGGTAACCCCCGGCTGCACCACATTGTCCACCTGCCGGCTGGACACGATGGTCGGCCGGACCCCGGGCACCGGGTTGGAGTATTTGTCCCGCACCTCCAGAATCACCTCGGAGAAGGACTCCCCGTCCGCAGGCAGGGTGGGATAGGTCACCCGGATTCGGGAGTTCCTGGGCTCGGGTTTGCCCGGCGTCACGGTAACGTAGGCTTCGGCCAGCAGGTCTCCGATTCGGGCCACCACCTTGCCCCTGCCCATTCGAGTCCCGCGGAACAGGCCGGGGTCTTCGAATTCCCCGATGCCGCCGACCGCTTCCCACTCGACCGCGGCATTGGAAATAGAAACCGGGTTTTCTTCCACATCCACCCCGCTCACCTCGAACTGCTGGGTGGTATCGGAGTTGACGGTGACCGGGTTGGGCTCGATAAAGAGGCTGTAGAGTTTGCCCGATTCCACCTCGACGATCTTCTTGGTGACGATATCGTCTGTGGAGGCCACCACCAGTCCGGAGCCGGCGGTTCGGGCGCTGAACCGACCGGTCTCTTTGTCGATGCGGCCGATATTCTGAGACACCGACCAAAGGGCTTCCGCCGGCGCCTCATTGCCGCCCGGGTCGTATCCGATCACCTCGAGAGAATAGGTATTGCCGGCCCGAAGGGTTTCCTCGGGCAATCGAATCTCCAGCGAGGTGAGCGGCCCGGGTTCCACAGTTACCGGGGCCTCGGCCTCGACACCCTCGGCGGAAACGATCAGCCGACCGGATTGCGCCTTCTTTCCGGTAAATTTTCCGGTTTCATCGATCTCGCCGATAGACGCGGGGTTCAGGGAATAATCAGGTTCAATCTCCCGTTCATTGCCGTAGGCATCCCGGCCGGTGGCTTTCACATCCGCTGTTTCGCCGGACCGAAGGGTGATCTCTTCCGGCGATAAGACGATTTCCGCCAGCTCGCCCGGGACCACCACCACCTTGGACCTGCCTTCTACATCATCGGCGGCGGCCAGGACCGCGCCCTGCCCGGTGCTGCGGGCCTGGAATATCGCCTCATCCGTGAGTTCTCCGATACCGTCTTCGGCGTCGAGGGACCAGGAGATTT
>JAABSQ010000367.1 GCA_011390315.1 Desulfobacteraceae bacterium | reverse complement strand
GTGTGATACATCAGGGTGGCAAGGGTGGACGGCGCAGGGGTGAAGATCTGGACCTGTTCGGGAAGCATCCCCAGCTTCTTGAGGGAATAGGACCGAAGCGCCGCCATATCGGATTGGGTGCAGCCGGGATGAGCCGCCATCAGGTAATAGGTCAAAAAGGATTTTCGAGGGGCCTTTCGGTTGCAGGAGGCAAACAGCCGAAGAAAGGCCTCCAGCCGCTCCCGGCCGGGCTTTCCCATGAGATCGAGCACCGGGTCGGAGATATGCTCCGGGGCGATCTTGAGCTGTCCGGAAACATGGTGCCGCAGGATCTCCGACAAATACGCTTCACCGGCCTTCTCGTCCGCCAGGATCAGGTCGTACCGAATGCCCGACCCGATGAAGACCTTCCGCACCCCGTCCAGGTTCCGCAGGGCCCGCAAGAGAGCGATCTGGTCGCCGTGATGCATCGGCAGCCGCTTGCAGGTCTCGGGGAACAAACAGCCTTTTTCGCGGCAGGCGCCCTTTCTCGCCTTACGGTCGCAGTCGGCTCCGTACATGTTGGCGGTGGGGCCGCCCACATCCGGAATGATCCCCTTGAAGGCGGGATGGGCCGCAAACCCGGCCGCTTCCCGAAGAATGGATTTTTTAGTTCGGGACACCACCCGCCGCCCCTGGTGGACCGAAATGGCGCAGAACCGGCACTCCCCGTAACAGCCCCGGTGGGTGGCCAGGGAAAACCGAATCGTATCCAGGGCCGCCGTTCGGCCCTCCTTTTGGTAATAGGGATGGACATCCCGGGCATAAGGGAGTTCATGGACCCGGTCGAGTGCCTCGCTCGACGGCGGAAAGGCCGGCGGGTTCTGGACCAGGTACCGGGTGTCCTGCTTCTGAATCAGCCGTGCGGCGGTGAGCGGATCGGCGTGGTCGTAAAAGGTCCGGAACATGCGGGTGAAGGCCTCTTTGTCCGAGACCACCGCCTCGTGGGACGGGAGTTCGATATCCGGGACCGGAAATTCGGGCATCGGTTCCGGCTTGTCCCGGCTGATCCGGCAGATGCCTCGGACCGGCGCGATCGGGGCGCCGTCCTTCAGACGGCGGGCCAGTTCCGGCACCGTTTCCTCGCCCATGCCGTAGACCAGAATATCGGCCTTGGCATCGAACAGGATCGACCGGCGCACCGCATCGGCCCAGGCATCATAGTGTGAAATCCGCCGCAGGCTCGCCTCGATCCCGCCCAGAACGATGGGCGGGGTCCCCTTGAAATACCGGCGGATGAGGTTGCTGTAGTGGATCACCGCCCGGTCCGGGCGACGGGTATTCTGCCCCCCCGGGGTCATGTCGTCGCTTTTCCGCCGTTTTCCCGAGGCGGTGAAGTTGGCCACCATGGAATCGACGCATCCGCCGGTGACGCCCCAGAAGAGCTCCGGCTCCCCGAGCCGGGTGATGTCGGTATCGCTTGCGGTATCCGGTTGGGCGATGATCCCCACCCGAAAGCCGGCGTCCAGCAGCACCCGGCCGATGACGGCGACCCCGATGTGGGGCGCGTCGATATAGGTGTCCCCGGTCACCAGAATGACATCGAGCCCCGACCACCCGAGGCGGCGCACCTCCGCTTGGGTGGTGGGGAGAAAGGTCGGACCGTGGAAGTTCCCTGAATGTTCAGACTTCATGGAAGTAACAGTAACGCATCTTTCGCCGAAAGAAAGGGTATGAACAGCTTACTGTCCCGCCTTCAGCTTTTCCCAGTATTTCTGGTAGACCAGAATGGCCTCGCCCACATCCACCTGGAACTCGCCTTTCTGTACGGTCTCCGCATCCGGATAGACCACCGGATTGTTCCGCACCTCGGGGGCCATCAGCTTCAGGGCCGCGGAATTGGGGCTGGCGTAGCCGATCTCTTCGCTGATCGTTTTGGCCACCACGGGCCGAAGCAGGTAATTGATGAAGGCGTGGGCGTTGGCGGTATTCCGGGCCCCCTTGGGGATGACCATGCTGTCCATCCAGAGCATGGCCCCTTCTTTGGGGTAGATGTATCCGATCTGTGAGTTTTCCCGGGATGCCATATAGATCTCGCCGTTCCAGATCATCCCGATGGTCACCTCCTGATTGAGAAAGGGGAGCTTTGGGGAATCCGATGCGAACAACCGAACGTTGGGCATCAGTGTGCGCAGCTTTTCATAGGCCGCCTCGATGTGGGCCGGATCGGTGTCGTTGCCCGAGTAGCCGAGCACCTTGAGGCCCATCCCGAAGACCTCCCGCAGGTCATTGGTGAGCAGCACCCGCCCCTTGTAGGCAGGGTCCCAGAGATCGTTCCAGCTCGTCACCTTGCCCTTGTCGACATAGGCGCTGTTATAGCCGATGGCGGTGGAGCCCCAGAGATAGGGCACGGAATAGGCGTTGCCCGGATCATAGGGCTTGTCCAGCAGGCCGGGGTCGAGATGTTTCAGGTTGGGGACCCGGGATTTATCGAGAGGTTGAAGCAGCCCTTCTTTGCCCATTCGGTCCACGAAATAGGTGGAGGGAAAGACCAGGTCGTATCCGCCGCCCTCCAGCAGTTTGACCTTGGCGAACATGGCCTCGTTGCTGTCGTAGGTGGTATAGACCACCTTGATGCCGGTCTCTTTTTGAAAATCGGAGAGCACCGAATCGGGCATGTACTCGGACCAGTTATAGACGTAAACCTCGCCCTTTTCGGCCGAGACCGGCCCCGGTGCGGCCAGACAGAAGACACTGAACATCAGGATGACCCAAAGAAATCTACTACGGATGGATACAGAAAAAATTTTCATCGTTTTCTCTCCTTTACCAAAAGCTGTGAAAGGGTGACCATAATCAGGGTGAATCCAAACAGCACGGTGCTGAGGGCGTTGACCTCGGGTTTGACGCCCAGACGCACCATGGAATAAATTTTGAGCGGCAGGATCTCGAACGTCGGGCCGGTGACGAAAAAACTGACAATGACATCGTCCAGAGACAGGGTGAAACTGAGCAGCCACCCCGAGACCACCGCCGGCATCAGCAGCGGCAGCAGGATATACCGAAAGGTCTGAAATTCCCCGGCGCCCAGGTCCCGGGCCGCTTCGATGACTCTAGGGTCGAACCCGCTGATCCGGGCGTAAACGGTGACCACCACAAAGGGCAGGCAGAAGGTGATGTGGGAGAGCAGCAGGGTCTGAAACCCGATCGGCAGGCCCACCAGCATGAAAAAGATCAAAAGGGAGATGCCCATCACGATGTCGGGACTCATCATCACCACGTAGACCAGGGAATAGAGCACCTTTCGACCGATGAACCGGTACCGGTAAAAGGCCACGGCAGCCAGGGTGCCGATGGCGGTGGCCGTTACACTGGAGATCCCGGCCACGATCAGGGAATTGACGGCGGCATCCAGGAGCAGGGTATTGTCCCACAGGCTGCGGTACCAGTGAAGGGTCCAGCCGGTCCAGTTCGTGGAATACCTGGATTGATTGAAAGAATAGACGATCAGAACCAGCAGCGGAAGGTAGAGAAACACAAAGATGAATCCCAGATAAAACCGCGTGAAGAACCGATGCCGGGTCATGTCGCTACTCCATCACCGAGGCGTTGAACCGCTTGAGGCTGCGGTAATAGGCATACAGCATCACCCCCATGACCATCGTCAAAATGACGCTGGCCGCGGCCCCGAAAGGCCAGTTGCGGGCGGTGAGAAACTGGTCCCGAATGAAGTTGCCCAGCAGCATCGACTTGGCCCCGCCCAACAGGTCCGGAATGTAGAACAGCCCCAGGGCCGGCAGAAAGACCAGGATGCACCCGGCGATGATCCCCGGCAGGGTCAGGGGCAGAATCACCTGTGTGAAAACATGGACCCGACCGGCGCCCAGGTCATAGGCCGCCTCCACCAGCAGCGGGTCCAGCTTCTCGATGGCCGCATACAGGGGCAGAATCATGAAGGGCAGCAGGGTGTAGACCAGACCGCAGAAGACCGCCCCTTCGGTGTAGAGGATCTGCAGGGGCTGATGAATCACCCCGGTCGCCAGCAGCAGCGTATTCAGAATCCCGTTGCCCTTGAGCAGGATCACCAGGGCATAGGTGCGAATCAGAGAGCTGGTCCAGAAAGGGATGATCACCAGCACCAGCAGATACCTGCGCATCCTCCGAGGGACGCGGCACAGCAGGTAGGCGAAGGGATAGGACATGACCAGGCAGACCAGGGTGGCGACCAGGGCGTTTTTGAAGGATTTGATGAAGATCTGAAAAAAGACCGGATCGAACAGGTTGACATAGCTTTCCAGGGTAAACGCATTTTCCACAAACCGGATCGGGTCCCGCTTCAGAAAACTGGTGATCACCACCAGGAGATTGGGGAAGAAGACGAAGACGGTGATCCAGAAAAAGACCACCCCGATCACCAGACGGCGGAAGAGGCTTCGGTCACGCATCGGGCAGCACCACCTCCCACCGGTCGATCCAGCGAAGCCACACCTTCTGGCCCCGTTCGTAGAAGATATAGGCCGCGTTCTCGTTGAAAAACTCGGTCACATAAACCGGTTTGCCGTCGGTCAGCCGAACGATGACATCCACGGTGGAGCCCTTGTAGATCAGCTCCTCCACCGCCCCCGCCAGAGAGGGCTTTCCATCCGCCGGTTCGGTTTTTTGGATCTGAAGGTCCTCGGGCCGGAGCAGCACCTTGACCGGGTCGCCGGATCGAAATCCCCGCTTGTTGACCAGGCGAAAATCGGTTCCATGAATGCGTACGGTCAGCCAGTCCGCTCCCGCCGCTTCCACCGATCCGTCAAAGGTGTTGATCTCCCCCACGAACCGGGCCACGAAGAGATTGGCCGGCTCCTCGTAGATCTGCTTGGGGCTGCCCGACTGCTCCACCCGGCCCTGGTTCATGACGATGATCCGGTCGGACATGGTGATCGCCTCCTCCTGGTCATGGGTGACGAAGATGAAGGTGATCCCGAGCTGTCGGTGGAGCCGTTTGAGTTCGAGCTGCATCTCCTTGCGAAGTCGGTAGTCGAGGGCGCTCAGCGGCTCGTCCAGGAGCAGCACCAGGGGCTCGTTCACCACCGCCCGGGCAAAGGCCACCCGCTGCTGCTGGCCCCCGGAGAGCTGGGTGACCCGGCGGGTTTCCATGCCGCCCAGCTGGACCATCTCGAGTACGTCCCGGACCCGCTCGGCCACGGCATTCCGCTGAAGGCCCTTGAGCTTCAGTCCGAAGGCGACATTGTCGAAGACGTTCATGTGGGGAAACAAAGCGTAGCTCTGAAAGACGGTGTTGACGTCCCGCCGGTTGGGGGGCAAGGCATTGACCCGCACATCGTCGATCCGGATGTCGCCCCGGTCCGGGGCCTCGAACCCGGCGATCAGCCGCAGAATGGTGGTCTTGCCGCATCCCGACGGCCCCAGCAGGGTCAGAAACTCCCCGGCAAAGACCTCCAGGCTCAGATCATCGACAGCCGCCAGGCCGTCGTACGTTTTTGTGATATGTTGAAGCTGAACCACCGCCCGCGACATTCGTTCGATATACCCCCTTCCCTGAACTCAAATCAAAATCCGCTTTTATAATGGATCGGGGGCGGGGTTCGCAAGGGGAAATAAATGAATCAAGTGAATCGCTTCAGGAGTGGATTTAGAGGCAGCCTTGACAATAAGACATCCCCTTATTTGAAATCAGATCAAAATCCTTTTTTATACATGGATCGGGGGCGGGGTTCGCAAGGGAAAATAGAATTGACTTTCCAGCCCTAAAAAACGATAATTGCTGTAAACAAACTCAAGAATCCAGAAGGTGAGCCGCTATTCTCTTATTCCATGAACCTTGACAAAATCAGAGGGAAGGTAAAAAATTCGGATTATCGTATGACAGTTCATGCACTCGAAAGGAGTATCGAGCGGCATATTTCGCTGGAGGAGATAGAAAGTGCCGTTCTGACTGGAGAAATTATTGAAACCTACCCGGAAGACAAATATGGCCCCAGCTGTTTGATCCGAGGAAAAACAGAATCCGCCAGAATGCTTCATGTAGTGTGTTCATGCGAACCGGTATGGATTATCACCGCTTACGATCCGGCATCGAAGCCAAAAAAATGGGATGCAAATCTCAGAAAAAGGAAATAAATGAATACCTGTGCCGCATGTCAAAATCGAATGGAGAAGAAAAAGGGATCTATTGACCTAAGAATAAGAGGGCGCCTTTTTCTGGTTAAAAATGTAGAATATGAAGAATGTCGGCTTTGCGGTGAAAAAGTCCTGTCTCCGGAAATGGCCCGCAACCTTTATCAACGCATTCAGAAGAGACAATATACCGAAGAATCCTTGACAGTGCCGGTTCTGGATTGTGCCTGAGCCGCAACTTTTTCCCTGAATTTCAGCGCTCAGGCAAATTCTTCCAAGTATTTTCTCCCTCACCCGGGTGATTCTTACTTGTGTTAAAAATGCTCCCAACTCGAAGGCCGAATCGTCTCTTCCTGCCCATTTAAGCGCGCCATCACCATCCCTTTTGATTCGGTTATTTCACCGATCAGAAACAGGGGCCGTTTGAATCGGCTCAGGAATTGCCGCGCCGTCTCCTTCGATCGGTCGGATGACACCGTGCCGAGCAGCACATAATCCTCCCCGCCGGATACCGCATATTCGGCTGAATTGAAACCGAACCGCTCGCAAAAGTGTTTCAGTGGATCGGTGATGGGGAGTCTTTCTTCATAAATCCGTGCGCCGACGCCGCTCCTCTTCAGGATGTGGCCCAAATCCGAACTGAGGCCGTCGCTGACGTCGATGGCGGCGTGGACGCCGTCTGCCCGGGCCAGAAACCGCCCTTCCCGCAGGTGGGGTTCGGGTAAGTTGTGGGCGGTGATCAATGCCTGAAGTTCCGGGGAGTCAGCCTCGATGTCGTTGAGGATCAGGTGAAGCCCGGCCTTGCTGTCGCCGAGACATCCGGTCACGAAGATGCTGTCGCCGGGCCTGGCGCCGCTTCGAAGCAGGATTTGGTCTTCGGGAATCGACCCGGTCACCGAGATGTTGATCACCAGATCGGCCCGGGACCCGGTGGTGTCCCCGCCGAGGATGTTGACGTCGTACTTTTCGGCAAGGGCCCGCATGCCCTCATACAGATCGTCCAGAAATTCCAGCGGGCAGTCTTCGGGAACGGCGATGCTGACGAAGGCCTCCCGGGCGGCGCCGCCCATGGCCGCGATATCGCTCAGGTTGACCGCCAGGGCTTTGTACCCGAGTTGAAAGCCGGTGGTTTTGTTCAGCAGAAAATGAACCCGCTCCACCAGCATGTCGGCGGTGAGCAGGGTCACCTCTCCGTCCGGGGTCCGAAACGCGGCCGCATCATCACCGATGGCCTGGACCACATCCCGCCGCCGGACCAGGCACCCCTCGCCGATCCGGTCGATGAAGCCGAATTCTCCGATATCCTTGAGTTTCATAAGCGTTTCTCCAGGTCGATTTTGGCCCCCCGCCGCAGGTCTTCGGGGGTGAGGGTGTAAAGAGCGTCCAGCAAGGCGATCATGAAACTGCCCGGCGCCGAAGCGGTTTGGGCGGCCTTTTCGCCGGCCAGATCGAAAAAGGCCAGTGCCGAGGCGGCGGCGCTGACCGGATCAGGTTCTACCGCAGCGAACGCGGCGATCAGGGCGGTGGCGGTGCAGCCGGCCCCGGTCACCCGGGCCATCAGGGGATGGCCGTTGCGAATCCGCACCAGGCGGTCTCCGTCGGTGACCAGATCCACCGGTCCTGTAACAGCCAGGGTGATGCCGAGTTCCCGCGCCAGAATGCGGGCCGCTTCGGCCGCCTCATCCACCGAATGGATCGTATCCACCCCTTTGGTCTTGGACCCCCCGCCTCTCAGGGAGAGTACCTCCGAGGGATTTCCCCGAATGATCCGCACCGGCGCCTCCTGAAGGATTTTTCGGGCCGAGGCGGTGCGAAAGGAGGTGGCGCCGGCGCCTACCGGATCCAGAACCACGGGGTGGTTCCGATCCGCCGCGGCCCGGCCGGCCTGAATCATGGCGGCGATCCATTCCGGCGACAGGGTGCCGATGTTGAGCGCCAGTGCATCGGCCAGCCCGGCCATCTCCGCCGCCTCTTCGGCGGCGTGGGCCATCACCGGAGAAGCCCCGGCGGCCAGAAGTGCGTTGGCGATGTAGTTCATCGCCACGAAATTGGTGATGTTATGGACCAGCGGGGTTCGCTCTCGAACCATATGAAGATTGTCCGCCGCCTGTTCGGCCGGGTCGTGCATGATCATCCCTCCTTTCCGGGGAGTCGATTCGCATCCCGCCCGTTTCACCGCGGGCGGGATGCGGTTTTTCGCTTTCCAATACCACGAAAATGATATACAAAAAAACCATTCGCGTCACTGTTTACGATTTTGCGCCGGTATTCACCTTCCGGCCGATATGTCCGGCTCTTTTACTGCTTTCCGAAGGGGGGACATCCAGTCGGAGCCCGCCCATAGACCCGTACATTCGCCCTTTTCACCTTCGGCAACCACAAAATTGGCACATAGAGTGCGATTGAATTAAAATAGGCTTTTATTGCGGTAATTCAAATCGGAGCAAAGGATAGTCAACATTCAACCGGGAGGTATATCATGATCGTAGGCATTCTTAAGGAAATCAAATCGGAAGAAAATCGGGTTTCCATGACCTCGGCCGGGGTGGAGGTGATGAAACAGAACGGACATACGGTGCTGGTGGAAAAAAACGCCGGCACCGGCAGCGGATTCGAGGATTCGGTCTATGCGGAGCACGGGGCCGAAATCGTCGACACCGCCAAAGAGATCTTCGACCGTGCCGACATGGTGATGCATGTCAAGGAGCCCCTGCCCCCGGAGTATGATCTCATTCGGGAGAATCAAATCGTTTTTACCTATCTCCATCTGGCCGCGGCCGAAGAGCTGACCCACGCGCTGATCAAAAGCAAGGCGGTCTGCATCGCCTACGAGACCATTCAGAAAGAGGATCGCTCTCTGCCCCTGTTGACCCCCATGAGCGAAGTGGCGGGCCGGATGGCGATTCAGCAGGGCGCGAAGTATCTGGAGATGGCCCAGGGCGGCCACGGGATTCTTCTGGGCGGAGTGCCCGGCGTGGACCCGGGAATGGTGGTGATCATCGGCGGCGGCATCGTGGGCACCAATGCGGCCAAAATGGCCTGCGGTCTGGGCGCCAAGGTCTATGTTCTCGACATGAACCTGGACCGGCTGCGGTACCTCAGCGACGTGATGCCGGCCAACTGCTTTCTGCTGATGTCGAGCCCCGCCACCCTTCGCGACCTGGTCACCCGGGCCGATGTGGTGGTGGGCGCGGTTCTCATTCCCGGCGCCAAGGCCCCCAGACTGGTCACCCGGGAAATGGTCAAAACCATGAAAAAAGGATCGGTCCTGGTGGATGTGGCCATCGATCAGGGCGGCTGTTTCGAGACCTCCAAAGCCACCACCCATTCCGATCCCATTTATACGGTCGACGGGGTGGTCCATTACTGTGTGGCCAATATGCCGGGCGGCGTGGCAAAGACCTCCACCCTGGCCTTGACCAATGCTACCCTGCCGTATGCCGTGGAAATCGCGAACAAGGGATGGCGAAAAGCCATGCGGCAGAACAAGGAGATCAAGCTGGGCGCCAACGTGGTCAACGGCCGGGTCACCTACAAGGGCGTTTCGGATGCCTTCGATATGGAATATGTGAACATCGACAGCCTGCTGTAGGTACGGGTGAAAGAACCCGATCCCGAAGAGTTTGAGCATATCCGGGAGCGGCAGATCTATTTCAGTTACCTCCATCTGGCCGCATCCCCGGCGGTCACTCAGGCGCTGATCGACCGAAAGGCGATCGCCGCGGCCTATGAAACCATTGAAAAATCCGATGGATCTCTGCCGCTGCTGACCCGCATGAGCGAGGTGGCCGGACCGATGGCGGTTCAGGAGAGCGCCAAATACCTGGAGATGGCCCGGGGCGGGCACGGGGTGCTGTTGGGAGGCGTTCCCGGTGCGGACCCGGGCGCCGTGGTCATCCTCGGGGGCGCAAAGGTGGGGCTGAACGCGGCCAAAAAGGCCGGCGGCATGGGCGCCAAGGTGTATGTCTTGGAAATCAACCCGGACCGTCTGCGGTATCTGAACGATGTACTGCCCCCCAACTGCGTCCCCTTGATGTCGAACCCGTCCGATCTTCGGGACCGGGGCCGACGTGTTGAGCGGTGCGGTGATGATTCCCGACAGTAAAACCCCGGTCCTGGTTACCGCCGAAATGGTTCGAGCCATGAGAAGGGGTCGGTCCTGGTGGATGTATCCATCGATCAGGGGTGTTTTGAAACCCGTCACCCAATACTGCTGAATCCCGGTAGATCCGGGATGAACCGGAAGGAGGCATGATGAACAAGATCATTGATAAGAAAGGTTCAGGAATCGGAATCCTTGCTCTCGTCTTGTGGGTTCTGATCGTTTCGCCGGTGTACCTGTCCATCCGATGCGCTGCAGGGGGTGGTCCTGGGTAAACTGGCGGCGAGTCGGTATCAGACCGCTTCCATTATGTACGTAAACAATCCCTATGGGCAGGGACTGACCGATCAGTTCAGAAGATCGTTCCAGAAACGGGGCGGAATGGTCTATACCATGATTCCCCACGGTGAAGCCGTCGCACCCACCTACGTCGGCGATCTTCGAAAAGCCTTCGCCCGGGTTCACCTGACCAAACCTTTCAGATCGGGCAAATCCGATGTTCTGTGCGTATTCAGCTACCCCGAGCATGCCAAAGTTTATGTTACGGAAGCCATTGAACAATTTGATTGCAAAGATTTTCTGTTCTGCGACGGGAGCAAGTCGACAGCGCTGGCAGAAGCGGTGGGGCCCCAAAAACTTGAATGCCTGATGGGGACCGCACCCGGCGTCGCCGGGGGCGAGGCCTCGTTCAATTTCAACTCGGATTACAAGACGGCCTATGGACATCTGCCGACCACCCCGTTCGCCGCCAACGCCTATGACGCCGCGGCGGTTTTGGGCCTGGCAGGCTACGCGGTTCAGGTCAGTGGGCTTCCGTTGACATCGGGGAATCTTCGGGATCAGCTTCGGGCGGTATCCAACCCGCCCGGTAAGCGGGTGGGTCCGGGAACATTTGAAAAGGCATTTGATTTGATCGAAAGGGGAGAATCCGTCAATTATGAGGGGGCATCCGGATCGGTGGATTTCGATAAAAACGGGGATGTAGTCGCCCCGATCGAAATATGGAAGTATGCCGACGGCAAGCCGGTGACCTATCAGATGGAATATCAGGTTCCCGAAGAATAGAATATATTGAAGAAGGAGAGGACGATATGGAAGGATATTTGAGATCATTTGAAGCCATGGTGGCAAAGGTCGGGGCATTTGCCTGGGGACCGCCGATGCTGATCCTGCTGGTGGGGACGGGTCTCTGGCTGACCTTTGCACTCAGAGGGCTTCAATTTCGAAAGCTGTGGCATTCGCTCTATCTGGCCCTGGTGAAACGAACGGAGGAGGGCGAAATGGGAGACGGCGATATCAGCCATTTCCAGGCCCTGATGACGGCGCTCTCCGCCACTGTCGGTACCGGAAACATCGCCGGGGTGGCCACCGCCATCGCCGCCGGGGGCCCGGGGGCGCTCTTCTGGATGTGGATCACGGGGCTGGTGGGGATGGCCACCAAGTATTCCGAAGCCGTCCTTGCAGTCAAGTATCGGGTGGTGGACAAAGCCGGACATATGAGCGGCGGTCCCATGTACTATATCTCCCGCGGACTCGGATGGAAGTGGCTCGGCATGCTGTTTGCCGTCTTCGCCTCGGTGGCCGCCTTCGGCATCGGGAACATGGTGCAGTCCAACTCGGTGGCCGACGCCATGAAGGCCACCTTCAATGTGCCCTTCTGGGTCACCGGCGTGACCCTGATGATCCTCACCGCCCTGGTCATTCTGGGCGGCATCAGGAACATCGGCCGGGTCACCGGAATACTGGTGCCGATCATGATTATTTTTTACATGGGGGGGGCCCTGCTGATTATCATTCTCAAGATTCAAGCCGTTCCGGCCGCTTTCATGCTGATTTTTGAAAACGCCTTCACCCCGACCGCGGCATCCGGCGGATTTCTCGGCGCCGGCGTAATGATGGCCATTCGCATGGGGGTCTCCCGGGGCGTCTTCTCCAATGAATCGGGGTTGGGCAGCGCGCCCATCGCAGCGGCGGCGGCCCAGACCAAGCACCCGGTCACTCAGGCCCTGGTCTCCATGACCCAGACCTTCATCGACACCCTGGTGGTCTGCACCATGACCGCTCTGGTGCTGATTCTGACCGGCGTGTGGAACAGCGGCAAGACCGGGGCCGAGCTGACCACCATCGGATTCGACGCAGGCATTCCCGGCGGGGCTTACATCGTCACCATCGGACTGGTCCTGTTCGCCTATTCCACCATTCTGGGCTGGAGCTACTACGGTGAAAAATCGATCGAATACCTCTTCGGCGAAAAATCGATCATGCCCTACCGGCTGGTGTTCGTGCTCTTCGTCGGAGTCGGGGCGATCGCAAAGCTGAACCTGGTCTGGTCGCTCTCCGATACCTTCAACGGGCTGATGGCGATTCCGAATCTCATCGGTCTCCTGTTTCTGACCAACGTGGTGGTCAGAGAAACCCGGGAATACTTCGCCGCGGAGAAAGCGGACCTGCAAAAGAAAACCGACGCGAAAAAGGCGGTTCCGTCCTCCTAAACTCAAACATATTCGGAATCCGGCTGGAAAAGATACTTCCGACATCCCCTTCCAGCCGGATGCTGGTCTATCAAATTTTCCTTTTGCAAATGTTCCCATCCATCCTGCCATTGCGCTTCGATCCGTTCTTCTTCCCGATCCGCTTCACAATGATCCGGCAGACCGCATGATCATCGCGACAGCCCTCGTGGAAGGGGTTCCACTGGTCACCAAAGATGAAAAGATATTAACCTACCCACACGTGAAAACCATCTGGTGGAATTTTTTGCCGTTATGGCCGTTGATCCCTTGAAATGGCTGCCATCGGTGATATATTGAAAAACAGGTTGCGGAAGAGGACGGGCGGATGGGCCTGATTCCTTGCTGATTTCAAAGGTTGACTCTATTAGACTTTACGGAGGAAGAATGACTAGCAGGACGGATGCGGCTGAAACCCATGCGGCGATGATCGCCTATTGTTCGCCGGCCGGCGCCACGCGCCATGTGGCCCGGGTGATCGAGGAAACGGTGGAGCGGATGGGCGGCCAGGCGACCACATGCGATCTGGGCGGCGGGGATGATCCGGCCCCGATTCATGAAATGATCAAGAAGGCGCAGGGGAATGGGTGCTTATTCATCGGTTCACCCGTATATGTCTCCCACACGGTGCCCCCGGTGATGGATTTCATCAAAAATTTGCCCGAGGGCGGCGGCCTGTGGGCGGTCCCGTTTGTCACCTGGGGCGGCGTCTGCAGCGGCATGGCGCTGTATGAAATGGGCAAGGCCCTGACCGAAAAAGGGTACCGCCTCGGCGGCGGCGCCAAGGTCGGGGCGGTCCATTCAAGCCTGTGGCGATCCGATTTTCCGCTGGGAGAGGGGCATCCGGACGATGGGGACGATGAAAAGGTTCAGGAGCTGGTTCACGGCGTCTACGACAAACTGGCCGAAGGCAATGGTCGTGCGCTTCCCCTGGCGGACCTCGACTACCAGCCGCCGGACCTGCGCAAGGATATGGAGAAGATGTCCCTGGAGACGGCCAAGGCCCATATCCCCAAGCGGAAGGTGAATCAATCCGAGTGCACCGAGTGCGGGGTCTGCGCGGAGGTCTGCCCCACTGAAGCGGTGGCCCTGACCCCTTACCCCGAATTCAATGACAACTGCATCTACTGCTTCAGCTGCGTTCGGGAATGCCCGGAAGAGGCGATCAAGATCGATCTTACCCAGACCGAATCCCGTCTTCGCAGCATGGCCGAAAAGATCGGGGAAAAGCCGTTCACCCGTGTTTTTCTTTAAATCGGATTAAACCATCCAACGGGGGCGATCTGCGGCCCATTCTTTCACGGTCCGGCGCAGCCAATCTTTCAGCCCCGGCGCCATATAGAAGGCGGGGTGAAGCAGGTCGTCTTCCGAATCGATGATTCCTTCCGCCAGAGCGGTTTTCGCCAGCCGGGTGTGGGGGTAGATGCGAACGCCCCGGGTCACCTTGACGGCATCCAGCTTCAAAGAGTCGGCGAATGCCAGGCTCTCCAGCACCGTCTCCCGGGTTTCGCCGGGCCCGCCCAGAAGTAGAAATCCCATCTGGCGAATGCCGTGCCGCTTGATCAGGGCGGAGACTCGGCGTACCGCTTCGGGGGTGAATTTCTTGTTCAGGTTTTTCAGGATCTTTTCAGACCCGCTTTCAAATCCCAACGAAAGTTCCACGCATCCGGCCCGGGCCATCTTTTCAATCAGCCGTTCCTCGGTTCGGCGGGGATAAAAAATGCACCGCCACTCGATCTTCAGGCCCCGACGAATGATCTCGTCGCAAATGGCCTCGGCATAGGCCGGCGGCAGATTGAAGGTGTTGTCCACAAAGAAGAAGCGGCGAAATCCGGCGTCCACGAACCGGGCCAGATTATCGATACCCTGTTCCGGGGGCCGTTTTCTCAGCCGGCGGCCTTCGATGGCCGCCGTGGAGCAGTAGCTGCAATCCATGGCGCAGCCCCGGCGGGTCTGAAAGGGCATCCAGATCTCTTCCCCCGCGAACGCCTCGGGAAGTTGAAGATGGACATTCGGAAGGGGGAGCGGGGATGCTTCCAGGTGTTCGATCGCATTCGGCGGATCACCGCCGTCGCCCCTTCGCGTAAACACCCCGGGCAGGTCCTCCACGGACGCCTTTTTTTCCAGGCGATTCAGGAGGACCGGCAGCACCTGTTCCCCTTCGCCCCGAATCCCCAGGTCCGCGTCCAGATAGGCCAGGGCGCTCTGCGGGAAAATACTGTAGCCGGCCCCGCCCAGCAGGATGGGGACACCGGTCAATGACCGAATCGCCTCGATCACCGGTTGGACCGAATCCAGCAGGAAATGGGGCGGGTCCATGGTTTGATCGTCGATATTTCGCACCGAAACCCCGATGAGGTCGGGTCCGAAGCCGGCCACGACCCCATCAAGATACTCCCGAAAGTCCGTCCGCCGGGCCATCAGGTTGACGGTTTTCACTTCATGGCCCGCGTTCTGGACCGCGGCGGCCACACAGGCCATTCCCAGCGGCAGCACCGGCATGTTGATCTGTTCGGTATTGGCGGAAATCAGCAGCACCCGCATGTTTTTGGCTCCGTTTCTATTTCAGTTTGAGGTCCTTCAACGCCGCGAACTGCTCATTATACCGGGTGGTGTCGCAATCACACGGTTCGCGGTTGAGATCCGCGCCGCACCGGGGACAAAGCCCCTTGCACTCGGCCCGGCAGAGGGGTCGGGACGGCAGGGAGATGACCACCTGCTCCTGAATCACCTCGTCCAGTTCGATCGCTTCGCCTTCAAACGGCGCCAGTCCGATCACTTCGTCCCGAATTTCCACCCCGTCTTTGGTGGTGGGGCCCTCCAGTTCGGGCATATTCCGGGTGAAATAGATGTTCAATCGCTTTTTCAATGGCAGTTCGGTATCTTCCAGGCATCGGGCGCAGGGAATGCGGACGCGGGTTTCGACCGTCCCCTTGACCGAAACCATGTCCCGAACCCGGGAGACCGTCAGTTCATTATGGATCGGCTCGGGGAAGACACACTCCCCGGACGCCTCGATCTCATTCAAAACCGGAAAAGATTCCGGCTTTTCGTCAAATACCAGGTCAAGCCCTTCTTCGGGGATTCTGTCGATAATGATTTTCACAACAACCTCCGTCGCATATCTATTTTGGTTCGGTCCGAACCCGCCGGGGACTAGGAATCGCACCGGCGGCGAGTCGGATGGAATACAGCATAAAAATGAACCTGTCGGGACTTTCTGTCAAGAAGCGTTTCCCGGGCCGCCGGAAATGCATGCCATTGCCGATGGATAATCCATCAAAAAAAGTGGCGGATGGAATAAAAATGGTTATTTTTTATACTATGAAACCAAAAAGAATTCACTATACAACCAGGAATGGAGGTGGCACGGCATGCGACCGGTGATTGCAACCATTGAACTTTACAAAAAATAATGCGGCATTATATTCCCCTTGCAAACGAGCGAAATTGATATGCAAAAAATGTGCTAACAACATTCCAATCCAAAAGGTGTAAAGAATGAATATAGAGGAAAAAGAGATGCATACCACGGAGCAAGAAGAGAAAACCCAGAAAATGGCAAATATTCCGGAAGAATTGCCGATTCTGCCGTTGCGGAACACGGTCGCCTTTCCCTATTCGGTGATGCCGCTGGCCGTGGGGATTCCCCGGTCGGTCGCCCTGGTCGAAGAGGCCATGAAAGGGGACCGGATCATCGGTCTGGTCAGCATGAAAGACCCCTCCATTGAAACCCCCCGGCCCGGACAGGTTCACGAGGTGGGTACGGTGGCCAAGATCGAGCGGGTCATGCGAACATCCGACAATACCCTTCAGGTCATCATTCAGGGGCTGGAGCGGTTCCGGGTCGACCACTGGATCGACGAGTCTCCGTATCTGAAGGCGCGGATATCCATATCGCCGGCCACCATGGAGCAGGACCTGGAAACCGACGCCCTGGCCCGCAGCCTGCGGGAAGTGGCCCAGGAGGTGGTAACCCTGTCTCCGAATCTTCCCAAGGAGGCGATCGAGTATCTGAATCAGGTGGAAGATCCGCGGTACCTGGTCTATCTGGTGGCCGGCAGCATCGGCCTGGACGTGGCCAAGGGCCAGGAGATCATCGAAGCGAACACGGTCAAGGAAAAGATTCGGATTCTGATCGCCCATCTATCCCGAGAGAAGGAACTGCTCACTCTGGGCAAAAAGATCCAGACCGAGGCCAAGGGCGAGATGGACAAGGCCCAGCGGGAATACTTTCTGCGCCAGCAGCTCAAGGCGATTCAGAAGGAGCTGGGCGAAACCGACGAAAACCAGTCCGAGGCCGAGGAATACACCGAAAAGCTGGATGAGGCCGATATTCCGGACGAGGTTCGCAAAGAAGCCGAACGGGAACTGAAGCGGTTCAAGGGGATGTCGCCCCACTCCCCCGAGTATTCGGTCATCAAGACCTACCTGGACTGGATCCTGGAACTGCCCTGGAAAAATTCGAGTGAAGACAAGGCCGACATCGACAACGCCCGTCAGGTCCTCGACGAAGACCATTATGATCTCAATGAGGTCAAGGAGCGGATCATCGAATACCTGGCGGTTCGAATGCTCGCGAAAGAGCGCAATATCGAGGCCGAAAAGGACCAGGATCGAAAGAAAGGCATGCCCGAAGCCATGGGCGCCATCCTCTGCTTCGCCGGCCCTCCGGGGGTGGGAAAGACCAGTCTGGGGCAGAGCATCGCTCGGGCCCTGGGACGCGAATTCACCCGCATGAGCCTCGGCGGCATGCGCGATGAGGCGGAAATCCGCGGTCATCGCCGAACCTATATCGGGGCCATGCCGGGCAGAATCATTCAGGCGATCAAGCGGGCCGGCACTCGAAATCCGGTCTTCATGCTGGACGAGGTCGACAAGGTCGGCAACGACTGGCGCGGAGATCCCAGCAGCGCGCTGCTGGAGGTCCTGGACCCGGCCCAGAACCATGCCTTTCGGGATCATTACCTGGATGTGGATTTCGATCTCAGCGACGTGATCTTCATTACCACGGCCAATATGCTGGAGACGATTCCGGCCCCGCTGCGGGACCGAATGGAAATCATTCAGCTGGACGGCTACACCGAATACGAAAAGGTCCAGATCGCCCAGCGGCACCTGGTCGAGCGACAGATTCGGGCCAACGGGCTGCGGGAAGATGAAATCCGCTTCACCGACGAGGCCCTGCGCAAACTCGTTCAGGATTATACCCGGGAGGCCGGGGTTCGAAACCTGGAGCGTCAGATCGGCGCGGTCTGCCGAAAGAGCGCGGTGCGCATCGTGGGCAAGAAGAGCACCGAGGTGGAGATCACCCCGGAGCTGGTTCGAACCTATCTGAAGAAAGAAAAGTTCGAGTCGGAGCTTTCCGAAAACATTGAAATTCCGGGCATCGCCACCGGGCTGGCGGTCACCGCCACCGGCGGGGACATCCTCTTCATCGAGGCCACCCGAATGAAAGGCAAGGGCGGCTTGACCCTGACCGGCCAGCTGGGCGACGTGATGCGGGAAAGCGCACAGATCGCGCACAGCTATGTCCGGTCCAAGGCCCTGGAACTGCAGGTGGACCCGGATCAGTTCGAAAAGACCGACGTCCATCTCCATGTGCCGGCCGGGGCCATTCCGAAAGACGGTCCGTCCGCGGGCGTGGCCATGGTCATGGCCATGGCGAGCCTGTTCAGCGCGCAGCCGGTCCGCGGGGATGTCGGCATGACCGGTGAAGTGACCCTGCGGGGCCGGGTGCTGCCGGTGGGCGGCATCAAAATGAAGGTGCTGGCGGCCCATCGGGCGGGCATGACCTCGGTCATCCTGCCGCACCGGAATGAAAAAGACCTGGAAGATCTGCCCGACGAGGTTCGGGAGGCGATGAACATTATCCTGGTCGACCGAATCGACGAGGCCCTGGATGCGGCCATCAAGCCGGAAGGCGAGACCGACGCATCCGCCGAGACCGAGATGGAGCAGGTCGTCAACGGGTAAAATTGCAGTGATAGAATACAACCGTTCCGCCTCGGCTTGAAAAAAGCCGGAGCGGGACGGCTAAAACAATAAAAGGGGTGCGGGAAATCCGAATCGGATCGCCCGCACCCTTTTTTTTATTCAGGTTTTTTTATTCAGGCGTATTTTTCAGCGCGTCAGGGGTTTAGCCTTTTTTGGCCTTTTCCCAGTCGATGGTGGCGGTTTTATCGCCCATCATCACCTGTTCGGCGACCAGCGCTTTTTGGCCGTTGATAAAGACCGGGCGGGCCAGCATGGAGAATTCTTTGCCGGACTGCACATTCAGATTCCCGAGCTGGTTTTCCGGGCCCAGGTTGACGATGGTTTTGATCCCCTTGTCCAGCTCGACCCGGGCCATGACCTGATTGCCGGTTCTTTCGCCGAAAGCGGTCTTTTTGAGTTTGAGGATTTTACCTGTGTACCGCTTCAGGTTCATATCCTTGGGTCTTTTGATGGAGACCCGATTTCCGTCCACATTGATCCAGTAGGCCATCAGCATGTATTTTTCATTGATGGTGCCGCGTTTGCCCCAGACGGAGACGCTCTGGCCCTTCTTGATGTCCAGATCGGAAATGCGGCTTTTGGGCCCCAGATCGACCTTGGCCACCATGTTTTCGCGATTCTTGATTCTGGCGACCACATGTTTTTCATCAAATCCGGCCAGTTCTACATCTTTGAGTTCAACGATGCTGCCGTCCACCTTTTCGAACTTGCTGCGATCGATCCGGCTCGGCACCCTCGGCCGTTGCCGGTAGTCCTGCTGCATTCGGCCCGGCTGCTGCCGCTGTCCTCTGCCCGGCTGGTACTGCTGCATTCGGCCCATCTGCTGCTGCCGCTGCCCTCTGCCCGGCTGGTACTGCTGCATTCCCTGGTCATCTCTTCTCATCTGTCCTCGGCCTTCACGCATCTGCCGCTCCCGGCTTTGCCGGCGTGCCTGTTCGAGATCGTAATAGTAGACCCGTTCAAAGGTTTCATAGACCCCGTCGTCGTTGAGATCATAGGCGACACCGACCCAACCCAGGGGCTCCACTCTGTAATCGCCCTGGGCGGAACCCTGCCCCCGCTGTTGTCCCATCTGCCCAAATCCGGGCATGACGAAAACCAGGGTGGCCGTGACCGCAAGAACAATGGTCCACATCCAACAGGTGTTCATGTGTATTCGTTTCATCAAAATCCTCCTCATCGGTTATTGAATTCTTGGGTAAAAAAAGTAAGATGACGCTTTCCGGTTGCCTCGGA
>JAABSQ010000352.1 GCA_011390315.1 Desulfobacteraceae bacterium | reverse complement strand
GGAGGTGCGCATGACCGTCTGTTCTTCGGTCAGCGGATTCAGAATCTCCAGCAGTCGCCGCCGGGGATCGTCTTTTTTCAGCCGCAGTTTGTCGCAGGCTCCTCGATCGATGAAGCTGTAGTTGACCGCTTCGGCAAAGCCGTATCCGGACATCAGGTCCTTGATCCGGTTGCGGGCGGTCATCCGGGAGGTGGGCCGGACCGCCTCCGCCGGCATGGACGGAGAGGTGACCGGAATCCGGTTGTATCCCCAGAGGCGGGCCACCTCCTCCATCAGATCTTCGGGTCGGGTCACATCCACTCGAAAAGACGGGACGGTCACCGTGAGGGCATCCGCCCCTTGTTTTTCCACGCCGAATTCGATGGACCGAAGCAGATCGGTAATCCGGTCCGCGTCCAGGTCGATGCCGAGCACTCGGTTGGTGCGGGAGACGTTCAGGATGACCGGCCGGTTTTCAACCACCTTGGGCCGTTGGTCGATGAGCCCTTCGACCAGGACCCCGCCCCCGATCTCCGCCATCAGGAGGGCCGCCCGGTCCAGGGCGGTGAGGGTCCCGTCCGGGTCCACCCCCCGCTCGAATCGATGGGAGGCGTCGGTGCCGAGGCCCAGCCGTTTGGCGGTTCGTCGAATGCTGACCGGATCGAAATAGGCGCTTTCGATCAGCACCCGGGTGGTGGTGTTTTCGATTTCGGAGTTGAGGCCGCCCATGACCCCGCCCACCGCCACCGGCTTTTTACCGTCGCAGATCATCAGCATGTCCGCGGCCAGGGTTCGTTCTTTCCCGTCCAGGGTGGTGAACTTTTCTCCTTCGTTGGCGGTGCGGACCACGATCCGGTGCTCTTCCAGGTGGTCGAAATCGAAGGCGTGCAGGGGTTGACCGGTTTCCATCATCACGAAGTTGGTGATGTCGACGATATTGTTGATGGGGCGAAGCCCCACCGACAGCAGCCGGTCCTGAAGCCAGAAGGGGGACGGGCCCACGGTGATCCCCTCCACCAGGCGGGCGGCGTACCGGGGGCAATGGTCCGGGTCCTGGATGGTGACCGAGGTCTTTCCGGTGATCTCCCCTGCTTTCTCTGAAAGGCGTGCCTCCGGATAGGTCACCCGGTTTTTCTGAATGGCCGCCACCTCCCGGGCGATCCCCAGCAGGCTGAGGCAGTCGGGCCGGTTGGGGGTCAGGTCGATTTCGATGACCGGATCATGCAGGTTCAGGGCCTCGGTCAGCGGCGCCCCGAGGGTCGAATCCGGGTCCAGGTCCATGATTCCGCTTCGGTCGGGCCCCAGCTCCAGTTCGCCCTCGCTGCACAGCATTCCTTCGGAGGCCTGGCCTCGAATCACGCTCTGCTCCAGAAGGAGTCCGTTGGGAAACAGGGTGCCGGGCAGGGCCAGAGGGGCCAGCATATCCGGCCGCACATTGGGGGCCCCGCAGACCACCCGGTGGGTTCGGTCGCCGATGGCGACCTCGCAGAGCTTCAGTTTATCCGCATCGGGATGCGGATGCACCGCCGCCACCCGTCCCACCCGGACGGTGTTCAGATAGGCGTACCGGTCGAATACCGAATCCACCTCCAGACCGGCCATGGTGAGGGACTCGGCGATATCGGCCGCCGGCATTTCCACCGGCAGGTATCGGGATAACCAGCTGAGACTGACTTTCATCTTAAAACTGCCTCAAGAACCTGAAATCATTTTCAAAATATTTTCGAATATCGTCGATGCCGTACTTCAGCATGGCGATCCGCTCCACCCCCATACCGAAGGCGAAGCCGGTATATCGGCCGGTGTCGTACCCGACGTTTTCAAACACCGCCGGATGGACCATGCCGGAGCCGAGCACCTCCAGCCAGCCGGTGTGGGAGCAGACCCGGCATCCTTTTCCCCGGCACATGACGCAGAGGATATCCACCTCGGCGCTGGGCTCGGTAAAGGGGAAGAAGCTGGGCCGAAACCGCAGGGAGGTCTCCGGGTCGAAGATCTGATGGACGAAGGTGGTCAAAATCCCCTTGAGATCCCCGAAACTGACCTTTTCATCCACCAGCAGCCCCTCCACCTGATGAAACATGGGGGTATGGGTCAAATCGGAGTCGCACCGGTAGACCTTGCCGGGGGCGATGATCCGCACCGGGGGCGCGGATTTTTCCATGACCCGGATCTGCATGGGCGAGGTCTGGGTCCGCAGGACGATGTTGTCGGAGATGTAGAAGGTGTCCTGCATGTCCCGGGCCGGGTGGTTTTTGGGGATGTTGAGGGCCTCGAAGTTGTAATAATCGCTTTCCACCTCCGGACCCTCGGCGACATCGAACCCGAGACGGGTGAAGATGTCGCAGATTTCCCGGGTGATTCGGGTGAGGGGATGAAGGTGGCCCCGGGGCGGGGTTCGGCCGGGAAGGGAGACGTCGATTCGGTCTTCGGCCGCAGGGGCGCCCGATTCCGCCGTCTCCAGGGCCGATTTGACGGCCGCATCCAGCTCCTTTTTGACTTCGTTGGCCCGCCGGCCCGCTTCGGGGCGCTCCTCGGGCGGTAATCCGGAGATGTTTCTCAGGAATTGGGTGATGGCGCCCTTTCGCCCCAGATAGCGAACGGAAAGTTCCTTGATCCGCTCCGGGTCCGAGGTCGCATTGAGTTCTCGGAACGCCTCGTCTCTGATCTGTTCGATATGCTTTTCCACGGATACTCCCGTTTCAGCGATCCGTTCTGAGTGAATCTATAACCAGGCTAGGCTTGGGCCGCGGCCAGTTGAGCGATCCGGGAAAACCCGGCCGGGTCGGACACGGCCAGTTCGGCCAGGACCTTTCGATCCAGGGTCACATTCGCCTGCTTCAGACCGTGAATGAACTTGCTGTAGCTCAGATCGTTCATGCGGGCCGCGGCATTGATGCGGGCGATCCAGAGTCTTCTGAAATCCCGCTTGCGAACCTTTCGGTCCCGATACGCATACATCAGGGCCTTGTCCACCGAATCGGCGGCGGTTCGAAACAGCTTGCTGCGGCCGCCCCGAAACCCCTTGGCCAGTTTCAATACCTTTTTTCGACGTTTTCTCGCCTTATACCCTCTTTTGATACGCATGATGTTGTCTCCTCAATAATTCTGAATATCGGTGTTGCCGTTATGCATAGGGCAAGAGCAGTTTCAGCTCTCTTTCATTGGTCTTGTCCACGATGTTGTCCTGCCGAAGCGCTCGTTTTCGTTTTCGGCTCTTTTTGGTCAGGATGTGGTTGGCGTGGGATTTCCGGTAGACGAATTTTCCGGTTCCCGTCTTTTTAAAACGTTTGGCTGCGCCGCGGTTGGTCTTTAATTTAGGCATAATTCTGACTCCCTGTCGTCGATGGTACCTGTGAATTCATTTCAATCTCGAATCTCGATGACATGAAAAAAGAGAAGGCGCCTCCCCTTTTTTCGTTGACCTCGATATAAAATAATAGATGGCGTGGGCGCCGTCGGGCGGGCGCACACGCCACCATCGGAAAACTTGTGCAGTGATCCGTTTACACGCTGATCGATTTATAGGTGCTTGCTATTCGCAGGAGGGCGTCGGTCGACCCGATCGCGCCTATCTCGGCGCCAAAATCATCATCATGGTGCGGCCCTCGAATTTGGGGAATTGCTCTACCAAAGCGATATCCTCAACCTCTTCCGCGATTCTCTGAAGCAGATCCCTGGCCTGGTCCGTCAGGGTGATTTCCCGCCCCCGGAACATGCATGTGACCTTGACCTTATCCTTTTTGTCGATAAATTTCCGGATATGGCCCACCTTGGTTTGAAGGTCGTGCTCGCCGGTCTTGGGGCGAACCTTGATCTCCTTGACCTGAAAGGTACTCTGCTTTTTTTTCGCTTCCTGGGTCTTTTTGGTCTGCTCGTACTTGTATCGGCCGTAATCCATGATTTTGCAGACCGGCGGACTGGCGTTGGGGGATACCTCCACCAGGTCGAGCCCGAAATCGGTCGCCACCGCAAGCGCTTTGTCGGTCGGCACCACACCGACCTGATTGCCGTCCGGGTCGATCACCCGAACCTCTTTGGCCTTAATTTGATGATTGATATTGGTCTTGTCCGGTTTGAGTGGCCTAGCTATCCTGCACCTCCCGCCTTTTCGGTCATTTTATTCAAATCAGGTTAATTTAATTAATCTTGAAGAAAATTCAAGGTTATGCATTATTTCTCATATATAATAGTGAATCAATAAAGCCTTACCGGATAACATCAAGAAATGCAAGAAAAAAAATTCGAGTTAGGAGATTTTGACAAAATATTATCCTCCCGGATTCCCATAGCATAAGGTCTTCGATTTTATTCGATAATAAGATCCGATTTCGGCGGTCAGCATCGCTCCGACGATCAAGACGGCGCCGACATACTGGCGGGCGGAGAGCAATTCCCCGCCGATGAAATACCCGAAAAAAATCGAGGAAACCGGTTCCATGCAGAAGATGATTGCGGCCTTGGTGGGGGTGGTAAACCGCTGCATGCCGGTCTGTACGAAAAAACCGACCACCGTGGCCAGAACGCCGGTCAATGCGATGGCCGTCACCAGCTGCGGGCGCCAGATCTTCGGCAGGGTAAACGGATCGTAAGCCGCGGATACCATGCCGGACAACAGAAACGTGGCGCCGATCTGAATGGTGGTCAGAAGATAGGTGTCATGCTTTCGGGAGAAGACATCGGTCAGAATGATGTGGATGGAACAGAAGATGGCGCTCAGAAGCGCGAACATTTCCCCCCGGGAGAGCCCGACCGTCCCGTTCAGGGTGATCAGCCCCAGGCCGACCCCCGACAGCAGGACCCCGGCCATGGAATACGGGGTGGGAAATTTTTTGATGAAAAAAGAAGAAAAAATCGGCACGAAAATGACATAAAGGCCGGTGACGAAGGCGACCACCGAGGCCGGGGCATGCTTGAGCCCCAGGGTTTGGGTGGAAAAAGCCAGAAACAGGGCCCCGCCGAGCAATCCGCCGTCCAGCAGCATTCTCAGGTTGAGGTGTTTCAGCCGCCGAAAGCAGATCAGGATCAAGAGAGAAAAGGCCAGCGCGAAGCGGAGGGTCAGAAAGGCAAAGGCGGGAATATCCGTGATGGCCTGTTTGACGATAATGAAGGTGCTGCCCCATATGACGGCGATAAACAGCAGGGACGCATCCGAAAGAAACTCCCGGTTTCCGGAATCGGATCTGATGACGGGGCTGTGTGTTTCCAGTGTCGGCATAAGCCTGCTACGTGATCAGTTGAAAATTATTTCGGTTCATTTTCGATTGCCAAAACGGCAAAATCACACTATATGGCAGGTTTTGAATCGTCCCACAAGGGTTTTCGATGTTTTTCCGTGAGGCGGCGTATATGAAACGCTTTTCCCGGGAATGGGCGGTCTATTGACTGACAGGCGGAGGGCCGGGCGGCGACTGAGTTACCGATTGACACCCGCAGCGGTTTTTAACTATTGTCTGTCGGGTTTAATCCATATTCGAATGGGAGCGTTTGAAACCGAACATATGATGATTCCGCAGGAAAAAAACGGAGTGGTCTACCTGCAATTTCCCCACCTCGCCCGGTTTCCAGCCGTTCGCCACGGGGTGTTCACCCGCCGGGGCGGGTGCAGTGATCCGCCCTTCGACAGCCTCAATGTGGGCCGGGGAACCGGCGATGCGGAAGACAGGGTCCGCCGAAACCGGGCCCGAATCGCCGAATGCATTGGGGGGACGGAACCGGTCTATATTCGCCAGGTGCACGGAACCGGTGTGGTGTCGCTGTTTCGAAAGGAGGGTGTGCAAAATCCGGATTTGAAGAACCTTACAGGAGATGCCCTGGTTACGGATATCCCCGGGCGGAATCTCGCCATTCAGGTGGCCGACTGTCAGGCGGTGCTGCTGTACGGGGCCGACCGGAAGGTGGTGGCCGATGTCCATTCCGGCTGGCGCGGCAGCATCCACAACATTCTGGGTGAAACGGTTCGGGAAATGGCCCGCCGATTCGATTGCGCTCCCGCTCATATCCATGCCGGCATCGGGCCGTCTCTGGGGCCCTGCTGCGCCGAATTTATCCATTATCAACGGGAGATCCCTTCACGTTTCTGGGGGTATAAAGATGATCGGGACCATTTCGACTTCTGGGCCATCAGCCGGGATCAACTGCGGGAGGCCGGGGTTCCGGCCGAGAACATTCTGAACAGCGGATTGTGCACCCGGTGCCGGACCGACCTCTTTTTTTCCTATCGCGGAGAAGCCGCTACGGGTCGGTTTGCGGCCGTGATCGGCCTTCGATAAAGTTCAACGATACCGTTTTTTTTGAGCAAATTAATGCAGCATCAGGAGTCCAAAAGCAACCAATTCGATCGGATTTTGTCGTGGGTCAAGAAATATTATGAGCGATTCCTGAAAATCCGCGGCTCCCCCCATGAAATCGCCATGGGATTCGCCCTGGGGTTGTTCATCGGGATGTCTCCTTTCATGGGGTTGCATATGGGCCTGGCCGTCTTTCTGGCGGCCCTTCTCGGGTACAACAAATTCGCCGCCGGCATTGCCGTTTGGATCAGCAACCCGGTGACCGCGCCGGTCCTTTACGGCATGACCTATTATTTGGGGGCCACGTTTATCGGTCTTGAAAAGATCCACTTCGTTTCCAATCTGGACCAGCACATCCTTTTGGTCATTCTCAAAAAAGCCCCGGAAATCATCGGGATTTTGACGGTGGGCGGCATTCTGTTGGGCCTGCCGGTGGCGGCCGTCGGTTATTTCATCTCTCTCAAGGCGATCCAGCGGTATCGGGGAGAGATCAAACGAAAACTGGCCCTGGAGAAAGAAAAACGGGCCCTTAAAAAACTCAAATCCAAATTCACCCACAAAAAGAAGCACCGAAAGCGTTCCCCGAAGCCATAGCGGCATGAAATTCCGAACCCATACGGACCCCGCTTTCGGTTCGACTATCTTCCACCGATCCCCTCCACTTCTGCCGCATCTTTCGAAGGCATCGTGAAAATGAAAAAGAGAACCACACCCGAGAGCATCATCGAGGCGCCGAAGGAAAAAATGTGACGCAGGGCGAAGAGATCCATCATCAGCCCGGCGATAAATGCGCCCAGCAGCATTCCGGAGCTGTGGGACATGGTCAAAAGCGCCATGACCGCGCCCATGGCTCCCTTCCGGGTTCCTTTTTGAACCGCGATGGCCATCAGCGGAGCCATGGAAAGGCTGCCCCCGATTCCGAACACCACATTGGCCAGAAAAAGGTCCCGAAAACCCGAAGACCACTGGAACAAAAGCATGGCCAAGACGATGATCAGTCCGCCCAGAACGATCATCGCCCGTTTGTTCCGGCGATCCGCCAGATAGCCCATGGGGGTCTGAAGTATGCCGGCGGTGAGCACCCCGAGCATGACCAGTATCCCGGTGGCGGAACTGGAGAGGGAAAACTCGGTATCCGCATAGACCGGCAGGAATCCCCAGATGGCGCCGATGCAGGCGGTATAGACCAGTCGAAAAAGACAGATCCCGTCGATGGTGCGGTCTTTTAACAGAAACCGCCAATCCACCGGAAGCTTGGCCTGGGTGACGACCTGTTCGGATCGGGCCGGCGGCAGCAGAAAGAGGCTCAGGAAAAAACCTGAAAGGGACAGGCATCCCATGGAGATGAAGGCGGTCTGAAGGTTGAACCGATCGTTGAGTACGCCCCCGATCAGCGGGCCGAGGCTGAGGCCGATGAAAATGGACATGTTGAACAGGCCCATGGTGAATCCTTCCCGATTTTCGGTGGTGATGTCGCCGACGTAGGCCTGGGCCACCGGCATGATCATGGCCGAGGCGATGCCTTGAACAAACCGGACGGCGATCAGCATTTCCACACTGGTGGCGAAGATGAAGGCAAAGGAGATCAGGGCATACCCCAGAAGCCCGATAACGATGAACGGTTTTCGGCCCTGCCGGTCCGACCGTCTGCCGAAATAGGGAAGAAACACGGTTCGGGACAGGGAAAAGGATCCGTAAATCAGACCGATGTAGAGGCCGCTGGCGCCCAGGTCATGGGCGTAGACCGGCAGCAGCGGGACCACGATCCCCACCCCCGTGATGGTGATAAACAGAGAGAAAAAGAGGGTCCCGAATACTTTTTTGTTCAGCTTTTCCATTTCATCGTCTACCGAAAGTGCAATGCGTGACAAAGCCCGGTTTCTTATCAGAGCTGTCGTGCAAGTGCAAAACATTCCTTTGCTTGCGAGAATTCGTTCACCCCTTCCTTTCACCGGACCTGCGGATTTCAGAAATGGGTTGACGGAACCGTGTTCTCACATTACAAGCACGCAGATTTTCGGCGGGGCCGCTTTCAGCCTCGGGGCTGAATGGGATGCCCCGCTGTTTTATAATCCGTTCGATTTTCACAGGATATGATGACTGCGAATTATTCGGTATTGATCATCGGTTATATTTTCGGCTTTTACATGGCCTGGAACATCGGGGCGAACGATGTGGCCAATTCCATGGCCTCGGCCGTGGGCGCCAAGGCGATAACGATCCGCCAGGCGGTTTTTATTGCGGGTATCCTCAATGTGGTCGGAGCCACCTTTATCGGGTCTCATGTCACCAACACCATTCGAAAGGGAATCGTATCCACCCAGGTCCTTTCGGATCCCCATCTGGCGTTGCTCGGAGCCTTTTCGGCCCTTCTGGCCGCAGCCCTCTGGATCTCCTTCGCCACCTGGAAATCCCTGCCGGTCTCCACCACCCATTCCATCGTCGGGGCCATGATCGGGTTCGGCATCATGGCGGGCGGTTTCTCGGTCATCAACTGGGGCAAGCTGGGTGCGGTGGTCTTGAGCTGGGTGATTTCGCCGGTATTCAGCCTGGTGATCGCCTTTTTGATCTTTAAATTGATCGTCCGAGTGATCCTGTCGAAAAAAGACGCCTTTGCCCGGGGGCTCGCCCTCTCCCCCTTTTTCATCGGCATCGCTTTGTTCGTGGTAATTCTCTCTTTTGTGTTCAAAACCCCGTTGGGCAAAACCCTGGCCCTGTCGATGTTCGAGGCGCTTCTGACGGCATTGATTCTGGCGGTGATGGGCGGACTTGCCGGAGCCGCCATCCTGAAGCGGTTTGTGGGTCGGGATGCCGAAAACGGGGTGGAGGAGATCTTCCGGCGGATTCAGATCGGCACCTCCTGTTATGTGGCGCTGGCCCAGGGGGCCAATGACGTGGCCAATGCCGTCGGCCCTCTGGCGGTGATCTATTTTATCGTCACCACCGGGAGCGTCGGCGCCACGGTGCCGGTGCCTTTGTTTCTGCTCCTGTTCGGCGGACTGGGGATCGCCTTCGGCATCGCCATGGCCGGGTACCGGGTCATGGATACCATCGGACACAAGATCACCACCTTGACCAACACCCGGGGCTTTTCGGTGGATTTTTCCGCGGCCACCACCGTGCTTCTGGCCTCGAAACTGGGGCTTCCGGTCTCCACCACCCACGCTGCGGTCGGCGGTGTCATGGGGGTCGGGCTGGCCCACGGTTTCGAGGCGGTCAATTTCAAGATCATCCTTCAGATCATGCTCTACTGGGTGCTGACCGTTCCGGCCGCCGCACTGACCAGCATGGTGCTTTTCCTAATCCTTCAGTATGTCTTGTAGTGGAATATAAAAGACGATTATCAAGGAGTCAGTAGATGCGTATTCCCTTTCTATCGATGTTTATGACCTCTCCTTTCGACGGGCTTCAGGAGCATGCGGAAAAAGTCAAGGAATGTGCCTGGGTGTTTCAGCATGCGATCGAGTGCCACATGGTCCATGACTGCAAGTCCTTCGAAGGGCTTCGGGAGGAGGTCATTCGGCTGGAAAACGAAGCCGATGCCGTTAAACGGCGGATTCGGGGCCATATTCCGGTGGGCACCTTTATGGCGGTGGATAAATTCCAGCTCTTCCGCTACCTGAGAGAGCAGGACAGCGTGCTGGACGCCCTGGAAGACGCCCTGGACTGGATCTCTTATCGGGAAGAGCCGGGGATACCGGAGGCGTTTCAAAAGGAATTTCTGCTCCTCATCGATTCGGCCGTCGATCCCATCGAAGAGCTGAGCCGAATGGTGACCGAGGCCCGGAAATACTTCAAATCCTATTCTGAAAAGCAGCGCAAGCTGGTCAAAGACATCATCCGGAACATTCGAAAGCAGGAGCATGAGGCCGACCGGGCCGAACATATGGTCAAGCGAAAGATTTTCAGCCTGGAATCGGACGCGGTGACCGTTTTCCATATGATCCGGCTGGCGGAAACCCTCGGCTCCATCGCGGATCATGCGGAAAACGCCGGCGACATGATGCGGGCGATGCTGTCCAAATAAAAAACCAGGGCCGGCCTCGGCCGACCCTGGTCCGGAATGTTCTTTTCCCGCAAAAGAACCGATCAGAAGTTCCAGATCAGCTCCATGGCCAGGCGGGTGGCGATTTCGTCCGATTCCTGACCGCCGGAGAGCGCCGCCGTGACCTCTTCAACGCCGTCTCCCGGAAAATAGAGCGCCGCCTGTCCCTTTACGAACATGTTTTTACTCAGGGCCAGCGTGATTTCATTGTTCCATTCACTGCCCACATAACCGGCATCCACCTTGGTATATCGGGTTTTCTGGAGGCCCTCAGCGGTAACGGCGATGGGGTCCACCATGTTGGCCACATAGAAGTCTTCGTTCCACCAGAACATGTTCACATTGGTCCGGTAGATCAGATAGATCATGGGCCGCAGGGTGATGCCCACACTGATCATCTGGGTCCCCGGGTTGTCGCCCCGGCCGTTGCCGGTGCCCACCGCATTCTGCAGGCCGCCCACGAAGACCGGGGTGCCGTTGCCGTAATATTCCGGTACGTAGCCGTAGAGCGCGGTGCCCAGAACGAAGTTGCTGTCGCCGATGATGGTGTTCTCTCCGCCCCAGAATCTTGAAAAGCGCTGGGCATTGGTGATCCCGGAAAAGCCCTCGAGTTTGTCGTCATTCGGGTCGTCATCGCCGGAGGTATACATATATCCGACATGCGGTTTGAGGCTTTGCCATCCCACCAGGTGCTTCAGTTCGACTCCTAAATCCGCGGCGAAGGCATAGGAGGAAATATCGAAATCGTTGTATTGAATGATATCGACGCCGTTGTCCACGCCCTGAAGGCCGGTATTATCGGCTGAACCGAACTTATAGGCTCCTTCCACCATGAGCTCGAAAATATTGAAGGTTCCCAGGTAATACCCGCCGATGGTATAGGCATCGGTTTCGGGAGCGGATGCTTCGGTTCCGATGATGCCGTTGTTGCCGTAGATGCCGGCGAAATCGGCCAGTCCCGCTCCGTTTGCGATGGCGCCGGTGAGATCCAGAGAGGGTGCATTTCGAATCCGGTCCCAGGCGGCGAAAAACCTGATTTTGTCATTGGGGGTGTTCGGGATGAAATAATCGAAGTACCCCGCGATCAGGTCACGGTCTTCATCCGCGGCTTCGTTGTGGTCGGTGGCTTGGATCTGAA
Source organism: Desulfobacteraceae bacterium (assembly GCA_011390315.1). Taxonomy (GTDB): domain Bacteria; phylum Desulfobacterota; class Desulfobacteria; order Desulfobacterales; family Desulfococcaceae; genus JAABSQ01. The sequence continues at coordinate 3,646 of JAABSQ010000352.1, read as the reverse complement.
AATCGTTTTCTTCCAGCTTGAGCCAGGCGATGGAAAAATCATAGGGATTGTAATCGCCTTTGATCCAGAACCCGGCATTGTCGTCGCCGTAGACCATGGAGGCGGCTTCGATCACATCCAGTCCCCATATATCCCATCCGGCGTGCAGCCGCAGGTTGTCCATCAGTTCGATGCTGGCGTTGAGCCGTTCCAGGCCGAAATTGCTCGATCCGTCGGTTCTTCCGCCGCGATTATCCACGGTTTCGGTATCGATGGGCCGGTCGAATTCCAGAGCCCCGTAAAAGCTCCATTTCCTGTCCCGGGGCATGGCGTTGAAATACATCTTGGTTTCGTTTCGAATATAGCTGTCGTTGACGCTGCCGCTCTCGTTGGAATGGGTCTTCAGGAAGGTGTCCGCCAGAAAATAGGCGTCGAATCCGTCCACCATCGCCTTTCGAGCCGAAAGATCGGCGATGCTGGCGCCGAGGTCGCCGGCGGCGGCGGCGGGATCCCGATTGACCTGTTTGGCCACTCCGGCAGCCAGTTCCTCGGCGTTCTGAACCAGACCGGCGCCCTGGACCATCGCTTCAATGGTGGTGGCGTTGGCGATGGTCTTTACATTGGCCGCGGCATTGGGATCGGCGGCGACCGCATTGGCTGCGGATCTCAAACCGGCGGCCGCACCGGCGGCCCCGGCCGCCTGCTGCTGAAGGGCGGGATTGCCGGGATTGGCAGCGGCTGCGGCGGCGGCCGCAGCCGCTCTCTGTTCGGCCTGAGTGGCGGCGTCATTCAGGGCGGCCACGCCGCCGGCCGCGCCTCCCGCGGCGACTCCGGAAAAGAAAGCGGCCTGGGCATTATTCCCAACCGTATTTCCCAGATCCTGAATCGAGGCCACCCCGGTTGCGAATTGGGAAACCTGAGGAATATTGGTCTGTTTATCGGCAGTATACAGGGCATTGGCAAAATCATCGAAAGCGGCGATGGTGGCGCTATTGCTTCCGGTAACCGCGGTATCCAGGGCCAGAGACTTGAGATAGACCTGGTTGACCGATGTGGCCGTATCCAGGGACGCCCCCAGAAAGCCGCTCAAGGGCTGGGTATTGAAATAGCCGGGCACCTCGTCCTCCAACCCGAAATCCCAGTCGGACTCGGCCGTGGGAACGAAGCGGACGGTGGCCCCGAAGCTCATCAGAAGATCCCCTTCGGTGCTGGGTGCGATGCCGCCGGGGCCGAGGATCTTTTCCGGGTTCATGTCATTGGGGCCGGTGAGAACCTCCTCGGTGATGTCGTCGACAATCCCCACTTCTTCTTCGAGTTCCTGCTCCGCTTCAGAGGACTGGCCGAAGGCCGGCGCGGTCAGGCAGAGGCTTGCCGACAGGATGATCATCCACACCCATAAACCTTTCATTTTCATCTTTTTTCTCCTCCTGGTCTTGAGAATCACATTAACCGAATCCATGGTTCGTACTGCAAAACAGAGGGTGCATAACGGCACCCATTCCGGCGGATATCACCTCCTTTTTTTTAAGTAACGGTCGAGAGCGCCTGAAAATGATCGAACGCTCGGTCATGAAAATGGGAGAACATTTTGTTCGTAAACGAACTTTCGCTCCATAGCATATTCCCGGTTGCCGATGCAAGAATTTTTCAAGAGATAGCACCCATGCAAACGGGTGGGGAAGGTCAGACGATTCTTCGGAAGGATTTTTCCAGAAAATGGCCGCTCCAGCGAATCCAGGTGGGGCGGCCGTGGGGACAATGGGACGGGGTGTCGCACCGGTCGAGCTGGTGCAATAATTCCCGCATCTGCCGGTCATCGAGGGCCTGGTGGGCCCGAATGGCGCCGTGGCAGGCCATGACCATGCGGCACTCCTCTGTGGCGCGGTCCAGATCGACATCGATTCCAATCTCGAGAATTTTTTCCAGGATCTCCCGGATCATCGGTTCCGCCGGTTTGTGGGCCCATTCCGCCGGCACCGACTTCACGACATAGGTGTTTCCGCCGAAGGGTTCGATTTCGATCCCCATTTCCTGGAATCGAGGGATGAGCCGTTCCAGTGTTTCCGCTTCCCGGTAGCTCAGGTCCAGGGATTCGGGAATCAGAAGCCGCTGGGCCGAGGTTCGAAGGCCCGAAGACCGGTGTTTCAGTTCCTCGAACAGAATCCGCTCATGGGCCGCATGCTGATCGATGAGGACCAGGCCGTTTTCGGATTCACAAAGGATATAGGTGCCGAGCCCCTGACCGATGATTTTCAAATCTTCGAACCCGCGGGCTTGCCAGAGCGGCTTTTGAGGAGCCGATTTTTCCGGCGCCGAAGCGGGCTGCGGTTTCCCGGTCTCGGGGAGCGGAACCGTCCGAGGCGTCGGTTCCGGTGAAACATAGGACCGGGCCGGTTCGGATACCTGAACCGGCTTCTGCGGGGGCCGAGGCGGTTCTTTCGAGGGGGCGGCCGGTCCGGGGTTGTTGTTCGGGGTGACCGGGGCGAGATCGGTTTGGACTTTCGGGGGACCCCATTTGGCCCGGTCCGCCTTTTGAAGGGTTCGGGATACCGCGTCGACCACCGCCTGATGGACCTCTTTTTGTCGAAGAAAACGGACCTCGTGTTTGGTGGGATGCACATTGACATCCACCTGGTCCGGGGGGACCTGCAGGAACAGCACCGCCACCGGAAAGGCCCCTTTCATGATCCGCCCGGCGTATCCGGCGAACAGGGCGTGCTGAATGACCTTGTCCCGAACATAGCGGCCGTTGACATACAGATAGATGGACCGGGAGGTCGACCGGGTGTGTCGGGGAGCGGCGATCCAGCCGGTGAGAACCGCGGCTTCGGTCTCGGATTCCACCGGGTGGAGATCCTTTCGCAGCTCCCGCCCGAGAATGTCGGCGGTACGTTCGGCCGGATCGGAAACCGCGGTCCAGGCCTTGACCGGCCGGTCATTGTGCCGCAGTCGGAACCCCACCCCGGGCCATCCCAGGGCCATGGAGGCCGCCGTATCCCCGATATGGCCCATTTCGGTGTTGACGGTCTTGAGAAACTTCCGGCGGGCCGGGGTGTTGAAAAATAGTTCCCGCACGGTGATCAGGGTGCCCACCGGCGCCCCTACCTCCGCGACGTTTTTGAGCTTTCCCCCTTCGATTTCGATGCGGGTGCCGGCGGCGGCGCTCTCCTCCCGGGTTTCCATGGTGAACCGGGAGACCGCGGCGACGCTGGGCAGGGCCTCTCCCCGGAACCCCAGGGTGCGGATGCTGAAGAGATCCGGGTCCTGGTGGATTTTGCTGGTGGCGTATCGTTCAATGGCCAGCAGAGCGTCATCCCGGCCCATGCCGCAACCGTTGTCGGAAACCTGAATCAGGGACCGTCCGCCCTTTTCCACATCGATCATGATCCGGTCGGCGCCGGCGTCCAGAGCGTTTTCCAGCAGTTCTTTAATCACCGAGGCGGGCCGCTCCACCACCTCCCCGGCGGCGATTTTGTTGGAGAGGATCTCGGGGAGGATGCGAATCTTGGCCATGGTCAGACGTCCAGATTTTTCTCATCCTTGACGAACCGGTCCAGAAATTCCGCGTCCTTGGGAGAGAGGTTGAATTTTTCGACGGCTTCTCGAACCAGTTTCTTGACTTTTTTATCGGGGTCGTATTTACGTTCTTCGGAGATCCAGCGGACCG
>JAABSQ010000351.1 GCA_011390315.1 Desulfobacteraceae bacterium | reverse complement strand
TTTCGAATGCCCTCGCCGGTGGGATAAATGCTCATGCGCCGCCTCCTTCGAGTTCGTAATCGACCGCCTTGATGTCGGCGCAGATCGTCTTGATCAGCTCCAGGACCGCCGCATGGCTGGAATGTACCTGGTATCTTTGCAGGGCCTTCCGGTCTTCAAAGGTGGAAAACAGGGCGAAATCATAGGACCGGTCGGATCGGACGATATCCCGGCCGAACTCGTAGCCCTTGATCTCCGGGATAAGGCCGGGGAGGGCCCCGAGACGGCCTTCCAGCTCGGTGATCCGGTCCTCCTGAATGTCGGGTTTGAACTTGAAAAAAACGAGGTGTCGAATCATGGTCGATATCCTTTGAATAGGGGTGCGCATCGGCCCGATATCGGGCCGATGCTTTTGGGTAACTATAAGGCTGGTTTTCGGGTATGAAAATCGGTGGCCTGTTCGAAATTATAGGCCACCCGAAGCAGGGTTTCTTCCTGAAAATGGCTGCCTAGAATCTGAAGCCCGATGGGAAGACCCTCTCGGGAAAACCCGCAGGGGACCGACATGCCCGGAATTCCGGCCAGATTGGCCGAGAGGGTGAAGATATCCGAAAGATACATGGTCAGGGGATCGTCGGTTTTCTCCCCGATCTTGAAGGCCGGGGACGGGGCCACCGGCGCCAGGATGGCGTCGCAGGATTCAAAGGCTTTTTTGAAGTCTTGCATGATCAGGGTGCGGACCTGGGAGGCCTTGCCGTAATAGGCGTCGTAATATCCGGCGGAAAGCGCATAGGTCCCCAGGATGATGCGGCGCTGTACCTCGGAACCGAACCCCCGGGAGCGGGTGGACCGATACATCTCCATCAGGGTGGTCTGCTCCTTGTCCCGGTACCCGTATTTGACCCCGTCGTACCGGGCCAGGTTGGAGGAGGCCTCGGAAGGGGCGATCAGGTAATAGACCGCCACCACCTGCTCGGATCGGGGCAGGGACACATCCATGATCTCGGCCCCCAGACTCTGAATGGTGTCGATGCCGCTTCGAACCGCCGCCTTCACTTCGGGGTCCACCCCCTCGGTTTCGAAGTATTCTCTGGGCAGCCCGATGCGAATCCCCTTCAATCCGTCCCGAAGGGCGGCGGTGTAGTCGGGCGCCTCCACCGGCACGGAGGTGGAATCTTTGGCATCGTATCCGGCGATGGCGTTCATCAAAACCGCGCAGTCGGCGACGTCCTTGGCCAGGGGGCCGATCTGGTCCAGAGAGGAGGCGAAGGCCACCAGGCCGTACCGGGAGACCCGGCCGTAGGTCGGCTTCAGCCCCGCGACCCCGCAATGGGAGGCGGGCTGGCGAATGGAGCCGCCGGTGTCCGAGCCCAGGGCCGCGATGCACATGTCGGCGGAGACCGCCGCGGCCGACCCCCCGCTGGACCCGCCGGGAATTCTGCTGAAATCCCACGGGTTCCGGGTGATGTGAAAGCCCGAATGTTCGTTGGAGGAGCCCATGGCGAACTCGTCCATGTTGGTTTTGCCCACCAGGACGGCGTCGGCCGCTTTCAATTTGGTTATGACGGCGGCGTCATAGGGCGGAATGAAGTTCTCGAGGATTCGAGAGGCGCAGGTGGTCCGCAGCCCCCGGGTGCACAGGACGTCTTTGATCGCCAGGGGGATGCCGGTCAGGGGGGAGATGCCGCCTTCGGCGATCGCCCGGTCGGCTGCGTCGGCCTGGGCCAGGGCCGAATCCGCCGCAACCGTGAGATAGGCCCCCACCTGTCCGTCCACCGCCTCGATACGGTCCAGGACCGATCGGGTGAGTTCCCGCGAGGAGATCTCTTTTTTGTCCAGGAGGTCCCGGGCCTCGTGCAGGGTCAGTTCATACAGGTTCATCCGGATGCTCCTCTCTATCCCACCACCTTGGGGACCACGAAACCGCCGTCTTCTTTTTCCGGGGCGTTGGCCAGTGCCGCCTCCCGGTCGAGATGGGCCGGCTCTCCGTCTTCCCGAAAGGCGTTGTTCAGGAAGATGGCATGGGAGGTGGGGGGAACGCCTTGGGTATCCACTTCGTTGAGCTTGTCCATGTAGTCGAGAATGGCGCCGATCTGCTCGGCGAATCGCTCCACGGCGGCCGCATCCAGATTCAGACGGGCCAGATCCGCCACATAGAGGACCTCTTCCTCGGTGATTTTCATAGGGGAATTCCTTTTGGGTTATTTGCGGTGAAAAATATAGGCATCGATTAAATTTTCTTCTTTGACCAATCGGTTCAATACCCCTTCGGCTGAGGATTTGCTGGTGAAATACCCGACCTTGACCCGAAACCGCATGCCGATCCCGGGAATATCCTCATTGGACTGGTAGGCGCTGGGATATCCGTTTTCCCGAAGCCGGTCCACCAGCCGTTCCGCGTCTATGGGGTTGCCGTAAGAGGCCACCTGAACGGCGAATTCGCCGGTCTCTCCGCCGACGGCTTTCGGCGGCGGATCGGGTGGGGGCGCCGGCCGGGGCGGCGGATCGGGCTTGGGCGGCGGCTGGGCCGGGGTCTCGATATTCCGGGCGACCGCCGGTTTTTTGGCCGCCGGCCGTTTGGTCTCCACCTGCCTTGGCTCCATCTGTTTTTGCTCCCGGGGTTTGGCCGGATTCACAAAGGGGAGAATCGGTTCCGCCGGCTGAGAGGTTCCGTTTCGCAGTTCATCATAAAAATCGAGTTCCGCTTCCTGAAGCGTGTCCACCCCTGTTTCGAGCTGTTCCCGCTCCTCGGCCATCTCCTCGGCCTTGCGTGCGGAAAATTCCTTCGCCAGGGGATTGATTTCGAAATCGATCGGCGCCGTCTCCCGGCCCACGATCACCCCGAGGGCGAACATCCAGGCGCCGAAAAAAAAGAGCAGCAGGGCCTGCAGCAGTTTGCCGCCCAGAGACCGTTTCGGCGCCGGAGGCGGCTCCGCCGGATAGGGGGGGTAGTTCTGGGTCGCCGCCCAGGACCGGGTTTTCAGGGCATTGTTTTTCATCCGCGGCGGTTTACATGGTTTCCGGCGTCGACACCCCCAGCAACCGGAGGCCGTTTCGAATGATGATTTTAATCGCCTGCACCAGGCAGAGCCGGTCGGCGGTCAGGTCGGGGTCATCCGTGAGGACCCGGTGCTTGTTGTAGTAGGCGTGAAACCCCGATGCCAGCTCCATCAGGCAATAGGTGATCCGGTGCGGCTCCAGCAGCCGGCCGGCGGTCTCCACCACCTCGGGAAACCGGGACATCATTTTCAGAAGCCCTATCTCCTCGGGCGTATCCAGCCGGGTCGGAACGTTTTTTCCAGGGTCCGGTTCCGGGACCCCCCGTTCTCCGGCTTTGGCCAGAATACTCGAGATTCGGGCATGCACGTATTGCACATAGTAGACCGGGTTGTCGTTGGTCTTTTGCTTGGCCACTTCCAGGTCGAAATCGAGTTTGCTGTCTTGGTGGCGGGTCAAAAAAATAAACCGGGCCGCGTCGGCGCCCACCTCGTCTACCACCTCTTGAAGGGTGACGAACTCTCCGGCCCGGCTCGACATGGCCACCGGCTCGCCCCCCCGGAGCAGATTGACCAGCTGCACCAGGATGACCTGGAACTGGTCCCGCCGCAGACCCGCCGCCTCCACCGAAGCGGTCATTCGGGGAATGTAGCCGTGGTGGTCGGCCCCCCAGACATCGATCACTCGATCGAAGCCCTGTTGGAATTTGTCTTTGTGATAGGCGATGTCCGAGGCGAAATAGGTGTTCACTCCGTTCGCCCGCACCACCACCCGGTCTTTTTCATCGCCGTAGTCGGTGGTCTTGAACCAGAGGGCCCCGTCTTTCTCATAAATGAGCCCCTGAGCGCGAAAATCCTGAATGGCCCGGTCCACCTTGCCCGAGTCGTACAGGCTCTGTTCGCTGAACCAACGGTCGAACCGGACATTGAAAGCGGTCAGATCTTCCCGAATGCCGGCAAGGATCTGGTCCGCCGCATACCGGGCGCAGGTATCGACGGCGGCGTCTTCATCCATGCTCAGGAGGGCCTCTCCGTGCCGGGCCTTCAGTTCCCCCGCCAGGTCGCGAATGTAATCCCCCTGGTAGCAGTCTTCGGGAAACGGAACGGATTGCCCCGTCTGTTCCTGATAGCGCATGAAGACCGAACGGCCCAGGGTGTTGATCTGTCGGCCCGAGTCATTGATATAGTATTCCCGCTGGACCTCGTATCCGCACCATTCCAGGATATTGGCCACCGTATCCCCCACCGCGGCCCCTCGGCCGTGGCCCACATGAAGGGGCCCCGTCGGATTGGCGCTGACGAATTCCACCTGGACCCGCTCATTCCGGCCGATAGTCGATCTGCCGAAGGTTTCGTCCGCCTCGTGAATGGCCCCGAGAACCGGCCCCCAGGCGGCCGGACCGATGAAAAAATTGATGAACCCCGGCCCGGCGATTTCTGTTTTGCGGATGATCCCTTCCGGGTCATCGAGGTGGTTGATGATGGCCTCGGCGATCTTTCGCGGGGCCATCTTCTGAACCGAGGCCGCTACCATGGCCATATTGGAGGAATAATCGCCGTGAGCCTCCAGTTTCGGCTCTTCGACCGCCATCGGCGGAAAGGCCGAAGACGGCAGCACCCCGCTTTCATGCGCCCGTTCCGCCGCCTTCAACACCAAATCCCGAATTCTTTCTTTCATCGTCATCATCATATGGATTCAAGTACCTTTTTGTCTGTACACAGTGACACATTTTCAGTGATCTTACAAAGAATTTTAACACATAAAGAGTTTTCAGATTCAAGTCAAGCAGGGGATCGCCTGCTTGAAAGAATCTGGCGGCGGGAAAGCCGATTTTTCCGCTCTTGAAATTGGAAGAAGGGCGGGATATAGAACAGGGCTTTCGCCAACCGCAATGTTTTTTT
>JAABSQ010000350.1 GCA_011390315.1 Desulfobacteraceae bacterium | reverse complement strand
GCCGGGTATCTTTTGCGGATATCAGCGAGCTGCGGCTTCGCCGGCTTCCGCATGCCTGAAATAGTGCAAGGCCCCTTTTACATACAGTTCCACACCCTCGGGCAGCACCGATTCATCGATGTCGAACCGGGGGTTGTGGTGGGGCAGATCGGTACCTTTGTCTTCGTCGCCGGCCCCGAGAAATATGAAGACCCCGGGCACCCGCTCGCTGAATTCGGAAAAATCCTCGCTGGCGATGGTGCGGTTGTCGACAATCTTTGTCGGGTCCGCGAAAACCTCCCGGGCCGCTTCTCCGGCGATGCGCACCATCCGATCGTCATTGATCAGCGGAATGTTTTCATGCTCGATGTCGATGTTACAGGTACACCGATGGGTCCTGCAGACGTTTTCCACGATTCGGACAAACCGCTCCGTGGGCTGTTCTTCGGTCTCGGGTCCGGCCTTGTAAAGGAACCGAATGGTGCCTTCGAGGTCCACGGTGTCCGGAATGATGTTGCCTTTGGCGCCGCCGGCGATTTTGCCGAACATGATGACGGTCGATCTCAGGTCGCTGATCTCCCGGGTCTGAATCACCTGTGTCGTTTGAATCACCTGGGCTGCGGCAATGACCGGATCCACCGCGTCTTCGGGAAAACCGGTGTGGCCGCCCTTGCCCTGAATGGTGATCTTGAAGACATCCAGGCCGCCCATCACCGTGCCCCTGGTAATGGCGACGTTTCCGGATGGCACCGGAGTCCAGACGTGAATCCCCATGGCGGCGTCCACCCGGGGTCGGTCGAGAACCCCTTCCTCGATCATTTTCAGGGCCCCGGCGATCTCTTCATTGGGCTGGAATACGAACTTGACGGTTCCTTGAATTTCCTTCCGATTCTCGGTCAGCACCTTGGCGGCGGTGAGCAGCATGGCCATATGCGCGTCGTGGCCGCAGGCATGCATCACCCCCGGATTCCGGGATTGAAAAGGAAGACCGGTCTGTTCCTGAATCGGCAGGGCGTCCATATCCGCCCGTAGCAGAAGCACCGGTCCGGGGCGAGACCCCTCCAGGCAGGCCACCACCCCGGTGGAGGCCACCCGTCGGGTTTCCAGGCCGATACCTTGAAGATATTTCTCTACAACCCCGGCGGTGCGGTGTTCCTCGAATCCGAGTTCGGGGTGTTGATGAAAGTCCCGTCTCAAGCCAATCAGTTCTTCCCTGAGGGTCTGAATCCTTTTTTTGATGGGGTCATCCATATTCAGATACGGTCCTCAAAACGCTTTTTGATGAGGGCGGAATAGACATAATCGATCATAGTCAAAAAATCATACACCGGAAGACCGGTGGCCCGGGACACCGCCTCACCGTAGGGAGGAAGCATGCTGCACTCCAGCAGAATCGATTTCACCTCGGGATGCGCGGCGGTCATCTGTCGGGCTGCGGCCGTGACCTCTTCGCGGATCCGGTCGCTGTCGAGCACCCCGATTTCATCCAGGGCCGCGGCCTTGAAGTGGGGGTGGTTTTCCAGGCCGAAAATCACGGTGGCGGTCTCGTCCACGCCGATGCGGCGGAATACGTCGGGGGTCAGGGATTTGGAATTGGCGGTGATGATCCCGACCTTGGCGGCATCGGGGAGGGTCGCCTGAATCAACGGGACCTGAAGCAGGCTGGACAGCAGCACCGGAATGGTCACCGCGGCCTTTACCGCCGACTGGTAGATGGCCATAAAGCCGCAGTCGCCGGTGATCGCTCTGACGCCTTCCCGTTCCAGCTCCCGGGCGCCCGCCACCATTTTATCGATGAACCCGAGATCGTGGGCGAAGATCCGCTCCACGGTCAGGCCGTCGATCCGCTTGAACCGGACGGGATAGGCATAGGTTCGGGCGTTTCCCACATCCCCGTGGATAAAAGGCGCACGGCTGTCGAGCAGGAGAATCCCGATCGCCTCTCCGTAGCTGGTCTGTCCCTTTATCGCGTGATGAATCATGGATATAACCCTTGGTCTTGTCGGTACCCCGGTCCGGGCAGTCGGTACCCCGGCCCGGGCAGGCACTGGGGCCTGCCCCTACGTGTGTGATTTGGCCCGGGCAGGCACAGGGGCCTGCCCCTACTCAGCTTTTTACGAACAACCGTCTCGGAAAATCGGCGAATGTTTCGCACCCGTTTTCGGTGACCCGGAAGGATTCGCTGCATTCGAAGCCCCAGTCGTCCATCCACATGCCCAGGATCATGTGAAAGGTCATGTTGGGCTGGAGCACTGTTTTATCCCCCGGCCGCAGGCTGGCGGTGTGTTCGCCCCAGTCGGGGGGATAGTTGAGGCCCATAGAATAGCCGATTCTGGATTCTTTTTCCAGCCCGGCCTTGGCGATGATTTTTCGCCAGACCAGTTCCACCTCTTCGCAGACCACCCCGGATCGGATCGCATTCAGGGCCGCATCGAGGCCTTCCACCACCACCTCGGCGGTGTCGGTCAGCTTTCGGGGCGGATTGGATCCGAGATAGAGGGTCCGGGCCAGGGGCGAGTGGTACCGGTGGCGGCAGGCGGCCAGCTCCAGATTGACGGCGACCTCATCGGGATAGGGCTCATCGGTCCAGGTCAGGTGCGGGGTGGAGGTCTTCTCGCCCACCGGCATCATCGGGACGATGGCGGTGTAGTCGCCGCCGTATTCCGAGGTGCCGGCGATCTGGGCCTGGCAGATGGCGGCCACCGCGTCGCACTCCCGCACCCCGGGGGCGACCACGTCGATGGCGGTCTGCATCACTTTTTCCATGATTTTGCCGGCCTGCTTCATGTATTCGATCTCCGCATCCGACTTGATGCAGCGCACCCAGCTGACCAGCAGGTTGGCGTCGGCAAAGGTGGCATTCGGCAGGTCCTTGCGAAGCGCTTCATGGGCACGGGCGGTGAAATAATAGGCGTCCATCTCCAGCCCGATCCGTTTCTTGTCCCATCCCCGCTGTTGGATGATGTCGGCGACAAAGTCCATGGGATGCCGTTCCAGAGACTGGACATAATGGTCCGGATACCCGATGATGTTGTCGGTCTTGAGAAAGGTGGTGTGCCGGGCCCCGTTGGCGTCCATGCCTCGGCCCACCCAGACCGGTTCCACCGCGTCCATGGCCACGATCACCACCTGATGGACGTAGAAGGACCAGCCGTCGTATCCGGTCAGATAATTCATATTGGCCGGGTCGGCCACGATGAGGACATCGATCCCGGCCACCGCCATCCGTTCTTTGGTCCGATCGATGCGGCCGAGGTATTCTTCCGTGGAAAACAGCGCCATGGTCATCCTCCTTTTTTGGTGAGAATCGCTTTTGCGCCGGCCTCGATCCGCCGCAGGCCTTCTTTCAGATGCTCGGCCGAGGCGGCGAATGACAGGCGCAGATAGCCTTCGCCGTTGTCACCGAAAATCGAGCCGGGCACCAGGGCGACCTTGTGTTCCTTGACCAGGTACTTGGCCAGGTCCCAGGAACTCATTCCCAGCTGTTTGATGTTGGGAAAGGCGTAAAAGGTCGATTCCGGTTCCAGGCAGGTGATTCCCTCGATGGCGTTGAGTCCCTCGTAGACGATTTTGCGCCGCTTTTCATAGGCCGCCAGCATTTCGGCCACGCAGTCCTGAGGCCCGGTGATGGCAGCCAGAGCCGCCCGCTGGGCCGGGGAGGCGACGCCGGAAACCATGTGCTCCATCAGCTTTTCCATCTCGTCGACGATCGGCTTGGGGGCTGCGGCGTAGCCCACCCGCCATCCGGTCATGGCATAGGTTTTGGACAGGGTGAATGCGGAAATCGTCAGGTCCTTCATGCCGGGCAGGGCCCCGATGCTGACATGCTTGCGGCCGTCGAAGACGATGTCTTCGTAAGGCTCGTCGGACAGAATGAAGATTTCCCGCTCCCGGGCGATCTCGGCCAGTTCCTTGAGATCGGCTTCGTCGAACATGGCGCCGGTGGGATTTCCGGGGGTGTTGAGGACCATCACCTTGGTCTTGTCGGTGACCGCCTTGCGGAGATCCGCCGGATCGAGTTTGAAACCGTTCTCCTCCCGCACCGGCACCGGCACCGGCACTCCGCCGAAGAGCCGGATTTGGGAATAATAGTCGTACCCCGGGTCGATGACG
>JAABSQ010000349.1 GCA_011390315.1 Desulfobacteraceae bacterium | reverse complement strand
GGACCGGGGACAAGACCAAGGACCTCGAAGCCAATACCGAGCAGTACAACCGGGTGATCGAGTCGATGGTGCGGGCCTATCCCGAACAATGGTTCTGGGTTCATCGGCGGTGGAACACCAAACCCTTTTATCCCTGGCCGAGGGAGGCCTGATCGGTTCGGTCCCTTCGATAGACGAACACAAACAGGGTGATTCCGCAGAGCAGAAACAGAAAGTCCCGCACGGCATACCAGATCATGGTTCCTTCCTGAACGGTTCCGCCGCCCCCCGTGCCGAAGCAACCGCATTGAATGTTCAATCCCCGGGCGAAATTGAAGATCAGTGCTCCGAAGAAAATCACCATCAAAAGGTTGATCAGAAAAACGGCGCCGGGAAGCCAAAGCCCTGAAATGATGCAGATACCGAGAAACAATTCGAGCCAGGGGAGCACCAGGGCCGAGAAATTGATGAGAAAATCGGGAAGAATCTGGTAATTATAGATCGTTACGGCAAATTCCTCCGGATGGAGGATCTTGTCCCAGCTGGCATACAGAAAAATACCGCCCAAAAGAAGCCGTAATCCCAGCACCCGCCATCGTTTCATTGGCGGCCCCTTCTCTCCTTTAAAACACGCGACATTCGGTTATCCGACATGATTTTCTCCCCGTGAGACGGGCAGTCCGTGGGATTTCCAGAGGCCCCACCCGTTCACCAGCACCCGCACATTCGGATATCCCATTTCCCGAAGCGCTTCGGCCAGTTCCTTGCTCAAGAGGCAGGTTTCTCCTTCGCAATAGGTGACCATGAGGGTGCCTTCCGGAACCGAGGCCATGACCCTCTCGAAGTAGGCGTCGAATTCGTTCCACGGAAAACTTTTCGCGCCCTCAATGTGACCCTCCAGATAGGCGCCGTGGGGCCGGGCGTCCAGAAACAAGCCCTCTCCGGATGCAAACAGGGCCCGGGACTCTTCAAGGGATATTCCGATCCGGTCGCCGGATTCGAGGGTCATGCGGGCCCGGGCGGACCAATCCCCCGGCAGGGCCAAGCTGTTCGAGCGAAACTGATTCACCAGGAGCCCCGCCAGAGCCGATACAAACAGCAACAGCATGCTTTGCCACAAGAGGCGAAGCCCGAAATGTGAGCTTTGATATATATCCATTAGCGTCTTTCGATCGGATGCGCGCCGTCCTTCATGGATGCGCTTTCCTGAAGTAGAATGAATGGTTTCATACCATATCCGCCTTCGCAATTCAATTGGTGAAAGCTTCTTTCCGGCTAAGATGAATACCGATATTCGGGGCCTTCGGACCGGTGAAAACAGAAGCGGCAATAGGGGATACCGGTCTTGGGCATTCTCCTGTGGCGGTTATCGTTTCTTGACAATCAAGAGCCAGAGACGTATGGATTTGTGTATTTCACTTTTTTCGAAGGAACCGACTTGACAACACGAGGAAAAACATGAGCCATGAATCGCCAAGTTCTTTAAAGGGGCAGTTTCTCATCGCCATGCCCGGCCTGAAAGACCCCAACTTCGCCCGTACCGTGGTCTGCATGTGTGAACACACACCGGATGGATGTGTGGGGGTGGTGATCAATCGGCAGTTTCCTTCCCTGACCGCCAAAGATATTTTCCAGGAACTGCATATCGAAGCCCGACCGGAAATCGGAACGGCCCCGGTCCATTACGGGGGGCCGGTTCATGAGCAGGAAATATTCATCCTTCACGGACCCCCTTTTGAATGGAACGGCTGTCTGAAGGTCACCCCGTTTGTGGGGATGAGCAATACCCGGGATGTCTTGGAAGCCATCGCCGCCGGCGCCGGTCCCGAGGATTTTCTGATCACTCTGGGGTGCGCCGGATGGGGACCGCAGCAGATGGAATCGGAAATGATGCAGAATGTGTGGCTTTCCACCCCGGCGTCCAAGGAAATCCTCTTTGATTCACCCCTGGATGCGCGATGGGAAGCCGCGGTCAAGGAATTGGGAATAGAGCCCGCTCTGCTGTCCGGCGCCGCGGGCAACGCCTGATGAAATCAGGTGGAAGGAGGGGACCCATATACCGCCTTCATTCGCTATCCGAATTCGTTTTTGACATGCTTTGGAAAGTGTACTAAACAGCAGCACAACCGGTATGGATGACCCTCAGGGGACTTGCCTTTTCATGAGGAAAACGGATTCTACTTCGGACAGGTGATGGAAAAATTTTCTCTTTTCAAAAACGAACTGCTGGAGATCAACGACCGGATTCTCAATCTCCTTTCGGAAGCCCGATCGATCCCCGGTATGGGGGATCATACCTTCGACCATTGGGAAAGGACCTGTGAGGAAATTCGAAAACGGGTGTCGGAAGATGTGCTGCGGGTCGCGGTGGTCGGAGCGATCAAATCCGGAAAAAGCACCTTTGTCAATTCTCTGTTTGAAGGGGATTATCTGAGGCGGGGGGCCGGAGTCGTCACTTCCATCGTCACCCGGATTCGAAAAGGGGACGCTCTCAAGGCCACCCTCTATTTCAAATCCCGGGATCAGGTCAATTCCGAAATGGAAGCGGCCATGGCCCTGTTTCCGACCACCGATTGGCGAACGGAAAAGGGGCCGTTCGACATCCGCCGGGAATCCGACCGCCAAGCCCTGAAAAAAGCCCTGGCATCCCTCAACACCGATCTGCTCATATCCAATGACAGCCGCAACACCGACAGTGTGCTGTTGAGCTGCTACCTGAACGGCTATGACCGGGTGAAAGAGATCATCGACGATTCACCGGTGGTCCATGAATACGAAGGCGCGGAT
The DNA here is from genome assembly GCA_011390315.1 of Desulfobacteraceae bacterium. Taxonomy (GTDB): domain Bacteria; phylum Desulfobacterota; class Desulfobacteria; order Desulfobacterales; family Desulfococcaceae; genus JAABSQ01. The sequence continues at coordinate 1,333 of JAABSQ010000349.1, read as the reverse complement.
TTCGTTTCCCATAAAGAATATTCCGGAGAGGATGTCCTCTCCGTATACCTGAATGACATTCGACTGGATATCGACGCCGGAGAGATGGATGAGACCATCGAAATCGCCGACTGTCAGGGCAGTGACTCCCCCAATCCGCTCCATCTGGCCATGATCCAGGATTACCTGCTGCTGACCCATCTGATCGTTTACGTCGTCAGCGCCAGAACCGGGCTTCGCCAGGCGGACATCAAATTTTTGTCCCAGATCAAAAAGATGGGGATTATCGAAAACATTCTTTTTCTCATCAATGTCGATTTCGGAGAACATGAAACAATCGACGACATGAAAAGGGTGGAATCGAAGATTAAAGAAGAGCTTTCCCTGATCAAATCCGACCCGGATGTGTATACGGTCTCCGCCTTGTTTAACCTGTTCAAGGGAATGGAAAAAGATCTGAATACAAAAGATCGGCTGCGCATGGCCCAGTGGAAAGGAGAATTGCGATTCGCCGAGTATTCGAATCAGGAAACCGAGCGGTTTCGGGCCTCGATTCGGCAAAAACTGACCCGGGAGCGGTATTCCCTGCTTCTTCAAAATCACCTGGAACGGCTGCGGACCCTCCTTTCCGGGTTTGCCCACTGGATTGCCGTCAATATCGATCTTCTGAAGCGGGATGCCCAAGGGGTGAAACAGGTTGTGGACGGCGTTCAAAAGCATCAGAAAAAAGCCGATCAGATCAAATCGATGATCCGGTCCACTCTGGACGGGGCCAATGCAAAGCTTCAGAAAACCCTTCGTATCGATGTGGACCGGTTTTTTGACGCCCACACCGGAATCGTCGGGGACCTCCTTGGGCATCTGAAAAACTATGCCGTTCCCTTCCAGGAATATGAACACACCGTCGCTTCGGCCGGATTTTCCAATGCCCTGTATCAGGTGTTTCAGGAGGTCAAGCGCGGTGTGGATGCCTACATCGCCGAAACCGTCAATCCTGAAGTGGTGCGATTTGTCCGGGAAGAAGAAGAAAAGATTCGAGAGCACTTCGATCTGGTGACCGGGTCCTACGATGCCATGATCATGGATGCGCTTTCAGAGTACCGGACCACTTTAGAAGAACTCGGCATCACCGCTTTTGAAAATGACTTTAAACAGGTTTACCTCCCCGATATCTCCGCTATGGCAGAGAATGCCGGCATCAAATTTCCACCGGCCGCGGCTTCCATGCAATATACCGCCACCATCCGCTCCGAGGCGGTCATGCGACTCGGATGGTACCGCACCCTTCGGTTCATTAAACAGGTATTTAAACGGCCGCTCCCCGAATCCAAGGAAGCCCTTTTGGCCCTGGAAG
>JAABSQ010000348.1 GCA_011390315.1 Desulfobacteraceae bacterium | reverse complement strand
GACCCGACGCACCATGAAAAACAGCAGAATCAAAGCGGTATTGTTCGATTTCGACGGCACCCTGACCCACCCGGGGGCCCTGGACTTCAGCCAAATCAAGCAGGCGGTGGGCTGCCCCGAGGAGACCCCGGTCCTCGAGTTCATCGAGGCGGTGGCGGATGCCGCGGAGCAGGAGCGGATTCACCGGGAACTGGAAAACTTCGAAATGGCCGCGGCGGCCGATTCCACTGCCAATACCGGGGCTGAAGATCTGCTGCGGTACCTGCGGGCCAAGGATCTGAAACTGGGGATCATCACCCGGAACCGGCTTCAGTCGGTGATCCGGGCCCTGGAGAATTTCGAATCCATCTCCGAGGCCGACTTCGATATCATTATTTCCCGGGATGATCCGGTCTCGCCCAAGCCGAGCCCCGAAGGAATACGATTGGCGGCCCGGCGACTGGCGATCGAGCCTTCGGAAATGCTGGTGGTGGGGGATTTCGCCTTTGATGTGGAGGCCGGCAACCGGGCCGGGGCCACGACCGTCTTTCTGGACACCGGGGGGATGACGGCGGAAGACAGCGATCATACCGTCTCCTCCCTGGCGGCGCTTCAGGACCTGATTCGATTATACCTGCCGCTGCCCTCCGGAAAATTCCCCAACGATCTTCTGAAGCGGTATCTGGAGGCCTTCGATTTTGCCGATCCCTCGGTGATCATCCATCCGGGGATCGGAGAGGATACGGCGGCGGTGGATGTGGACCAGGAGGAGGTCCTGATTCTCAAATCGGACCCCATCACCTTTGTCACCGACGCCATCGGCCACTACGCGGTGATGATCAACGCCAATGATCTGGCTACGGCCGGTGCGGCGCCCCGGTGGTTTCTCACCACCCTTTTGTTTCCGCCCGGGTTCACGCCGGCGGAAATCTTTACGGTCCTGCGGGACCTGGAAACGGTCTGCCGCCGATGGGGAATCACCCTGTGCGGCGGCCATACCGAGATCACCGATGCGGTAACCCGGCCGGTGGTTAGCGGCACCCTGGCCGGCACGGTGTCCCGAAAGAAGCTGGTGGACAAGCGGAACATGCGTCCCGGAGACCGGGTGCTGCTCACCAAAAACGTGGCGGTGGAGGGGACCACCATCATCGCCCGGGAATTTGAAGATCGGCTGACCGATCTGGGCATCCCCGAAGAAGAGATCGCCTGGTGCCGGGGGCTGCTCGACCGTATCGGGGTGATCGAGGAAGCCCGAATCGCGGCCGAAAACCCGGGAACCAGCGCCATGCACGACGTCACCGAAGGGGGGCTGGCCACCGCCCTGGCGGAACTGAGCGAGGCCGGCGGTCACCGGATTCGGGTGCGGATGGAAAGCATTCCGGTGTTTCCCCAGACCGCGGCCCTGTGCCGGCTGCTGAACATTCAACCCCTGGGCCTGATCGGCTCCGGAAGCCTTCTGATCTGCTGCCGGGAACCCGACGTCAAGGATCTCATCCGCAACCTCTTCCAGGCCGGCATCGAGGTGACGGTGATCGGAGAAGTTCTATCCCAAGGCGCCGGCATCGAAGCGCTTCAAGAAGGCCGCGAAATCGATTGGCCCCGGTTTGAAGTGGATGAATTGACGAGGTTGTTTAAATGAAGGAGGCGATGGGCGATAGGCGATGGGCGATAGGTGACAGGTAGAAGAATATCATCTTAGTGGCCCATGGCCTGTCCTTGAACCTTGAACCTTGAACCTGGGCACTTGTACCTGCCCATAGCCCATAGCCCATAACCCATAGCCCATAACCCATAGCCCATAACCTATCCCCTATCCCTATGCTTTTTGTCATCGATGTCGGAAACACGAATATGGTCATGGGGCTCTACGACGGAGAGCGGCTGGTTCAGGACTGGCGGATTCGTACGGAGCGCAATACCACGGAAGATGAATTCAATCTGCTGGTCTCCGGGCTTTTCGGGGGCAGCGGGATTCGCCTGTCCGAGGTGACGGCCACGATTATCTCCAATGTGGTGCCGCCCATGGGCTCCATCCTGGATGCCTTCTGCCGGAAATACCTGAGCCGTGCGCCGCTGTGGGTGGATGCCCGGACCTCCGCCGGCATGCCCATCCTCTACAGCAATCCCAAGGAGGTGGGCGCCGACCGAATCGTCAATGCGGTGGCCGCCTATGCCAAATACGGCGCCGGGCTGATCGTGATCGATTTCGGCACCGCCACCACTTTCGACGCCATTTCGGAGCGGGGCGAGTATCTGGGCGGGGCCATCAGCCCGGGTATTCGCATTGCCGCCGAGGCCCTGTTCATGAAGGCATCCAAGCTCCCTCGGGTGGATATCATTCAGGCCCCGGACCATGTGATCGGAAAGGATACCATCGGGTCGATTCAGTCGGGGGTGATTTTCGGGTACGCCGGTCTGGTGGACGGAATGGTCCGCCGAATGCGCCGGGAAATGGATTCCCCGCCCAAGGTGATCGCCACCGGCGGGCTGGCGCCGCTGATGTCCGATGTGGCTGAAACCATCGAAGCGGTGGAGCCGGATTTGACCCTGGAGGGGTTGCGTATTTTGTATGAGCGCATCTCCTGAGGGCGGCCGCATTCGGAAAGGAATGGAAATGCTGGCCTCGGGTGGTGTTCTTTCTTTTTCTTGTAACCTGTCACTGAATTTTTGGTTAGGACCTCTATTTTGATGAAATTTCGTATGAGTTTGGGAAAAAAAATCGGTTTCGGTTTTCTGGTGGTATTGGCATTGACTTTTGTGGTCGGCGGGGCCGGGTACCTGGCCCTTCGGCACATGACCGGCGGGATGGAGCGGTCTCGTGAGATTCAGGTGATTCAAGACCGGTTTTACCAGGCACGGGAACAGACCGACCAATGGCTGCTGAACAATTATCAGGAGGGGCGGTCCGCTCAGGAGGCGGCCCGGGAAGCGGTCCTTGAAGCCTTGGCACAGGCTTCGGGGCTGCTCGACCGGCTTCGATCGAAGACGGTGGATCAGAGCGCGGGGGCGGCGGTCGAAGGGGAGTTGGACCGGCTTTCCGAGGTGCTCGATCGATACCGGGATGCATTCACCGGGTATGTGAATGCCGAAAAGAACAAGATCGGCTTGGAAGACGAGATTGCGGCGCTTCACGGGGAGTTGGCCGCCGCTATCCAGGAAGCCGATATTTTTACGAAGGATATGATGGTGGCCCGGGAATTGATGATCGGCGCCGCCTCGGTCTATTTCAACCGGAACGATCGGGTCCGCCGGGAAAGAATGGAAAACGCCTTGGCGGAGATGTCCGGGGCCATTCAGGCATGGCAGGAACGGGTTCAGAACAGCGATATTCTGCGGCCCATGGGAGAAAAAATCGAGGCCCGTTTTTCAAATTTCGAGGCGCGGGTGCGGGATTATCACGCCGGGGTTCTTCGGCAGCGGGAAATCCTGACGGAAATGAACCGGCATAAAGCGATGATCAATGAGCTGTTCGCGGATCTGCGGGATCGAACGGTGGCGGACCTGATCGCGGTGGAGGAGACCTCCGCCCGGGTCATTCTGGCGGTGGTTGTTTTGACCCTTCTGTTCGGCGCTGTTTTCGGGGTGGCCTTGACCCGCAAAATCGTCGGCGGGGTCAGCGGGGCGATCGACCGCATCGACTCCGCCTCGGATACCCTGGGGGATTATACCCACCAGATCGCCGCCGCCAGCCTCACCCAGTCCGAAGGAGCCTCGGAGCAGGCCGCCTCCCTTGAGGAGGTGGCCTCGTCTTTGGAAGAGATGTCCGCCATGATTCGGAAAAACGCCGACAATTCGGAACAGACCCGTCTCGTGATGGAAGAGATGAATCAGGTGGTGGGCCGGGCCGATGCGACGATTTCGGAGTTGACGCAGTCCATGGCCGAGGTGAACCGGACCAGTCAAGAAACGGCCAAGATCATCAAGACCATTGATGAAATCGCCTTCCAAACCAATCTGCTGGCCCTCAACGCCGCGGTGGAAGCGGCCCGGGCCGGAGAAGCCGGGGCCGGGTTCGCGGTGGTGGCCGGCGAGGTCAAAAACCTGGCCGTTCGGGCCGGAGAAGCCGCCAAGAACACGGCGGAGCGGATTCAAGGCACCGTTCGAATCGTACAGGGCGGAGCCGACCTGGTCGGGCGCACCAACGATATTTTTTCAGAGGTGACG
>JAABSQ010000347.1 GCA_011390315.1 Desulfobacteraceae bacterium | reverse complement strand
AACAGGGTGCCGTGCTTCCGGGAGTAGCGGTAGAGATCGATGCCGCCTTCCCGGAACAGGGCGAACCGGGCGATATCGAAATATTTCAGGTAATTCCCATGCCACACCACTTCCATGGGATCGAGATCGTGAAAAGGAACCCGCAGCTGCACTTCATGGCTTCGACCTGCTGTCATATTCGGTTGCCGCCTCTGCTATCGTGTTCGGCCGTCTATTGCCGGAATCGGTTTAATTTCAATCGGATAAGCGATCCGATGATCCGATCGCTCAGAAAGATTCAACATAAACGATTGACATTCAATCAAATTTTCGCGATATTTTAAATTTTTCAAAGGAACCCGTCAACCCGAAAACCGCCGCAACTGAAAAATCGAAGCGGCACGGCACCGCCAAAAAGAAACGCATGAAGAAAGATGAGGTACCCCAAGACCGGGGTTTCAGCGACGGCGTCCGGGAAATTTCCTACGCAGTGGATGAAAACGGCCGGTATGTTCTGGTCCAAAGCCGGGGATGGGAACCCAAAACCGTGGCCAACGACCAGGCCTGGGAAGTGATCGAGGAAGACCTTCGCGAGCAGATTCGGCTGATCAGGTCCGGAAAGCGGAGCCCGCTGGCCTATCACATGACCCGGCACCTGATGGACATCGGACTTCTATCCAGTTATGCGGACCTGCCCCGGTGGCGGGTCCGGCGGCATCTTAAACCCAAGGTCTTCCGGCGGCTCTCCGCCGATTTGAAAGCGCGCTACGCCGGCATTTTCGGCATCACCGTGGCCCAGCTTCATGAAGTGCCGGAAACAGCGGAAATCAACCCCCATGAATGACAGCACCGCCATTGAAATACCCTTTCATCACCGGCAGTCGGCTCATTGCGAAACCGGTGTTTTATCGAACTTAGTGTCTCACCACGGTCTGGAGATCAGCGAAGCCATGGTGTTCGGCATCGGCTCCGGATTGTTTTTCGGCTATTTTCCCTTTGTCCGGCTCAACAAACTGCCCCTCACCGCCTACCGGATCGCCACCGGCGGCATCATGAGCCGAACCACCAAGCGGCTGGGGATTCGGCTGGAATGGCAAAAATTCAGAAGCCCGGACAAAGCCATGGCGGCCCTGGACCGAATGCTGGAAGCCGGCATTCCGGTGGGATGCCGCACCGGGGCCTACTGGCTCAGCTATTTTCCGCCCCGGTACCGGTTCCATTTCAACATGCACAACCTGGTGGCCTTCGGCAAAAACAACGGCAGCTATCGCATCAGCGACCCGGTCTTTCCCGACCCGGTGGACTGCCCGGCCGAAGACCTGGCCAAGGCCCGGTTCGCCAAAGGGTCCATGGCGCCCAAAGGCCGAATGTATCATGTGGCCCGGGTGCCGGCGCCGGACCAAGTCGATCTGGCCCGGGCGGTGCAAAAAGGCATCAAAGAGGTCTGCCGGTCCATGCTCAGGGTGCCCGGGCCCTTTATCGGCGCCAAGGGCATTCGGTACCTGGCCAAAAAGGTCGAAAACTGGCCCTCCAAACTGGGGGACCGCCGGGCCGCCCTTCACCTGGGTCAGATCATCCGGATGCAGGAAGAGATCGGTACCGGCGGCGGCGGCTTTCGGTTCATCTACGCCGCCTTTCTTCAAGAAGCCGCCCCGATTCTGGCTCTTCCCGTTCTCTCCGAATTCTCCGGGCGAATGACCGACATCGGCGACCGCTGGCGCGATTTCGCCGTCATCGGCTCCCGTATCTGCAAAGGGCGGGCCTCGGAAAGCGAAAGTTATTCGGCCCTGGCCGACATTCTTCGGGATTGCGCGGACCGGGAAGCGGTGCTCTTTACGGACCTGGAGGATGCGGTCCGGTGATTTTCATGACCCTTTTCTTTTTCCGAAGCGGAATGCTTTTACAACCTTAAATTCACGCGCATTATCTATGAACCAACTTGCCAAATCCAAACCAGCCCCCCCCGATCTGAAACAATCCCTGAAAATCATGATCATCCAGGAACTCAACCTGGTGGATGTGAATCCCCGGGAGATCGAAGACGATGATCCGCTCTTCGGAGACAAGTTCGGCCTCGATTCCATTGATGCGGTCGAAGTGGTTTTTCAGATCAAGGCCCACTTCGGCGTCGTTATTCGCGACATGAAAGAGGGGCGGAAGGTCCTCCAGTCCATCACCACCCTGTCCGAATTCATCGAAAAGCATCGGCCCGCATGAAACCGGCGGCGCCCGTAGCGGTCACCGGCATCGGATGTCTCTGCTCGGCCGGTCTGACCCTGAATGCCTGCCTCGATTTTCTGTTCCGCGGAGAGCGCTTTCCGGTGCTGCCGTCGCGGTTTCCCGCGGACCCGGACCCGGGGTATCCGGTCTTCGAGGTGGCGGAGGGGTTCTGGGTTCCGGATCGGTTCCGGTCCGCTCCCCGGTCCCGCACCGTTCGGCTGGCCCTGACCGCCGCTCATGAAGCGTGCGCGGATGCCGGGCTGGACCGCGGAATCTTAAAGCGGAAACGGGTGGGGGTCTGCATCGGCTCCAATGTGGCCGGTTCGGTGAGCAATCCGGAACTGTTCGGCAAAACCGGCGCCTGCGACAGCGATTATCCCACCCCGGCGGACCGGTTTTCCGCCTCCAATCCGGCGGTGGGGCTGGCCCGGGAATACGCACTTTCCGGTCCCCTGGAGACGGTGGTCACCGCCTGTTCCGCCGGCGCCGACGCGATCGGGCTGGCGGCCTCCTGGATTCGAACCGGGCTCTGCGATATGGTCCTGACGGGCGGGGCCGACGAGCTTTACGAAATCACCTACAACGGGTTCATTTCCCTGATGAACAGCGACAACAGCGCCTGCAAACCCTTTGATGCGGACCGGAAGGGGCTCAATCTGGGGGAAGGGGCGGCCCTTTTCATTCTGGAATCCGCGGATGTTCTCCAGGAGCGCGGCGCGACTCCACGGGGGTGGGTCCTGGGCTACGGCACCGCCGGCGATGCTTTTCATCTGACCACCCCCGATCCCGAGGGAAAGGGGCTTCACTTGGCGGTTCGGGATGCCCTGGAATCGAGCGGGGTTTCGCCCTCGGCCCTCGCCTTCATCAATGCTCACGGCACCGGCACGCCCGACAACGACCGAATCGAATCCCGGCTTTTCCATGCCCTTTTTCCGGGGGTTCCCTTTCTTTCCACCAAAGGATTCACAGGCCACACCCTGGGCGCGGCAGGGGCGGTGGAGGCGGCTTTTACGGTGGGGTGTCTGGAGCGGGGCCGAATTCCGCCCAGTGCCGGATTCGCTCGCCCCGATCCGGAACTGCCGGCCTCTCCGGTCTCCCGAACCACCCCGGTCAACGGGTATGCGGCCCTTTCCCAGACCCTGGCCTTCGGGGGCAACAATGCGGCCCTTATTCTGGGCACGGAAAAGGGGGTGAAATGACGGTCGGTATCGACGGCATCGGCGTGGTGGGCGGATTCGGCTGCGGGCTGTCCGATATGGCGGCGGCTTTGGCCGAGGGACGAAGCCGCGCCGAATTTTTTTCCATGGCCACCCTTCAGGGAGAGATTCGGGTACCGATGCTGACGGCCGACACGTCTCCGCTCGGGGGGATGGTCGACCGCCGGGCCCTGCGCCGGACCGATCACCACACCCGAATGGCCCTTCTGGGATGCCGGATGGCCCTGTCGGATGCCGGTTTCACCGGTTCTTTCCCTGAATCCTTGGGGATTATCGTGGCCACCGGGTACGGCTCCACCTGCAACACCTATGATTTTCAGGAGCTTTGCACCGAAGGCGATATTCGGGCCTTTTCCCCCATTCAGTTCTCCAATTCGGTCCACAATGCCGCGGGGGCCCACATCGCCGGTTTTCTCAAGGCTCTGGGCCCCAATCTGTCCATCAATCAGTTCGATCTGTCGATTCCGCTGGCTTTTCTCACGGCCGAACACTGGCTTGAAGAAGAGCGGGTGGAGCGGGTCCTGGTGGGCGGGGTGGATGATTTCTCCCGGATAACGGCCTTTCACCGGCAGTGCCGATTTCCCGAAGAAAATGCATCGGATTCAGGCCCGCTTCCCGCGGCGGTGGGCGAGGGAAGCGTCTTTTTTCTGCTTTCCCGAAAGACCGACCGCCCTTCGCGATACGGGGTCGTACAGGAAGTATCCACCGGAAGCGGTCACGGACCCCTGCCGAGGAT
>JAABSQ010000346.1 GCA_011390315.1 Desulfobacteraceae bacterium | reverse complement strand
ATCCCCAATAGACCAGTCGGGAGCCGTCCGGGTTCCACCGCGGCCAGCCGTGAACCATGGGTCCGTCGGTTACCTGGTGAGGATCGGCGCCGTCCGCGTTCATGATCCAGACCTGAAAGATGCCGGTACGATCGGACACAAAGGCGATGCGGTCTCCGTCCGGGCTCCAGACCCCGTGGTGATCGGCGCCGCCGTCTTCGGTCAACCGCACCAGGTCCAACCCCGGTTCGGTCATCCTCGTCACGGGTATATGCACCGGAACCGTTACCTGCGGATTCTCCGGCGGCATGGCGGTATCGAGCCGGTGGCATTCATAGCAGGCCGGAATATCGGAAAGCGGAACGATCATTCGGGTCGGCAGGGTGTGCCGCTTGGGAAACGGAAAGTAAAAGCCGGGGGTATCCAGGGCGTAATCGCTCTCTTCGATCATCCCTTCGCGATTGATTTCGTATCGGGCGCCGTCCGGGCCGGCCATGCCGTTGCCGTCCACCCGGGTGCGAATGTCTGCACCGGCTTTCTGCCCGGCGGGGTCGATCGAATCCGGATAGAAAAAATCTTCCGGATAATCGTATAAGACCACCGGTTCCGAAACGCCGGTGTCTACCTCGTCGGCGGAAATGGCATCGTGAACCCGGTCCGCCGGTTTCGCCAGAGGTTCACGCCCTAAAGAATAGCTCTGTTCATCCACAATGACCTTGTAGGCTTTGTTCAGACGCATGGCCCGTTCGGGCGACGGATACAGCAGAAGGGAAATGTCTTTATGGAGTTGCTCCGCCATCTCGGACTTTAGATAGCCGTTTTCATCCAGAAATTTCGCTTCGATCTCTTCATTGGCCCGAAGATCATCCCCGGCCCCGGCGTACATCAGATAGAAGGCGTATTCATACTGAACCCCGGCGTTTTTCATCTCCACCTTGGATTCGTTGAGGTCCTTCAGGGATTTCTGAGACCAGTGGAACCAGCCCTCCTGGTGCGCGCTCGCATCCAGCTTTCGGGGAAAGGCGAACATGTCGTCGGTGGTGGCACCCACGCCCCCGTGACAGCCGATGCAGTAGACCGTCTCCTCGAAGCTCTGGGGCCGGAGATCTCCGAATCGGTCTTCGATGAATCCCTGAAGCACCCATCCCTTTCCGTTGCTGACCCCGTCTTCGATATTGCCGATGGGCAGCTTCAGGCGATCCGGAAAATCGTCCCGCTCCTTGACTTCATCCAAAGCCAGGGTTTCGAGTTCGGCATAGGTCCGCCAGATCGATTTGCGGGCATACCGGACCTCTTTCATTCGGGGCGACAGTCGAGCCTCGCCGTCTTCGGCGGTGTCGACATATCGCACGGTTTTCAGGAATTCGGCGCCTTCGGGATAGAGCCCCGCAGCAAGATGAACCGCTCCGTTTTGCAGAGCCGTCAGGGCATCCCCCACATATTCCATCTGCCGTCCTTCCGTGGGAGCCCAGTCATAGGTCACCCGATCGGCGGTGTCGAGAACGCCGTTCCGGTTGAGATCGACCCCGTACCGGACCTCGTCGGTTTCAGGGATGACGATGTCCCGGGCCTTGATCAGGGACTCTAAAATAGAAAGGTTCAGGGCGTAAGTGTTCGCATCGAAAACCCCGTCCAGAGTGCGAAAAACCGCCGGCAGTCGAATCAACACATCCCCCGGACTGCCGTTGGCGGGCCAGTGGACGGTGGGGAAGGGATAATAGGCAAAGGCCCGCCAGCCGGTGTATTCTCCCGATGGATTCCGGTCGAATCCGGCTGTATCGAACTCAAAATAACAATCGGGGACGTACCCGGACCAGACCCCGTCCGCATCGTAATCCCAGTCCGCCGGCACTGTCGACAAGACCGCGGCCGGAAGAATGTCGCCGTTTTCATCCAGATAATTGGAGGTGCGGATATAGGTCGTCATCTGCTCATCCCCGATGGCGGCGATCTCTGCTGTTCGATCCTTGAACAGGTTTTTCCATCGGTTCTCCTCCGCATACGCAGGAAAGGCGTATTCCAGCTGAAGGTCATCATCATTGATGAAATCAGGACGGAAGCCGGTGGTGTGACAGGGGTAGCAGGTATTATGCACCCGAGGCTCGGTTTCCTCGGCTTGAAGGGTCATGGTGTAACACTGGGGCGGAATATAGGCCGCCTGATTCTGCAACACCGTGCTTTTCAACCCGGCGGGCGTGGTCGATTCCGCGACGGGCGAATCGGAATCGGAGCTGCTGCTGCATCCGGCGAAAAGCCCGATGCAGATGAATAAAATGGAAACGGCTCTGAACATGGTTCTCCTCCTTCAAAATGGATGGGCGGGTAAGGTTCCTTATCGAGATATCCCTTACAGAAGAAATGTTCAGATCGTATTAGGGTTACCGATAAAACGACCGTTTCATTTCAAAAACACAGACAAAATGCCGGTCTAACAGAATCCTAACCGAATGCTCATCAATCTTTAACCCTGATGGCCTATAGATCGAACCTCGGTGCTTTTCAAAGTGAAAAAGCAAATTTCAATGTGGTAACGAATGCGAGGAGGAAAGAATGGCCATGGTAAGAAAAAAGCTGAAAACCAAATTCAGGTTCAGCCTGATCCTGTGTCTGATCGCCGCGGGGCTGCTGGCGTTCACCGTCGGCTGCAGCGACAGCGACGATGATGATGACAAGACCACTTCCGCGGAAATCGACACCCTGTCTTTTGAAGCGGTGGAGGTGCCGGTCACCGATGCGGAAAAACGCAGGGTGAATGCGTCCCCGTCCGTTGAAATCAACGGCAAAACGCACCCGATCGGTTTCCATACCCTGATGCGCAGCGGGAACCCTATCGGCGGCACTCCCTTCGGCCTCATTCTGGACGAGAATGGGAATCCGGTGATGGAAAGAGACGGTTCCCTGTTCATTTCATCGGACAATGATTTTTCATCCCTGCTGCCGAGGGGCGACAAAATTTACAACATCACCCATTTCGAATCCCGGCCGGGCGGGATGTATCTGACCGAGCTTCATCAGGATACCACCACCGGCATGATGACCCCGGTGTCCACCCGGAGCATCGACTTTTCGGACTGGGGCGGCGTCTGGGTGCCCTGCGCCGGGAGCGTCACTCCCTGGGGAAACCATCTGGGCAGCGAGGAATATCCGCCGGATGCCCGGGTGCATGAAGAAGCCGAATCGATGGACGACATCGAAGATTACGACAAGCCCATGCTGCGGTACTTCGGCATTTCAGATCCCTTTGCCGAGGGGGTGACCATCGATGATTTCCGTGCCGTTTTCAACGCCTACCGCTATGGTTATCCGGTGGAAATCGCCGTCACCGAAACCGGCGACGCCACCGTCGACAAACGGATGGCCCTGGGCCGGGTGGCGGTGGAACTGGCCTATGTGATGCCGGATTCAAAGACGGTGTACATTTCCGATGACGGCACCAACGTCGGCCTGTTCATGTTCATCGCGGATACGGCCGGTGATTTGAGCGCCGGAAACCTGTATGGCGCGCAATGGAATCAGATCGATACGGCCAACGGCGGGTTCGCCAATATCGCGTGGATCGGCTTGGGGCACGCCACCCAGGCGGAGATTCAAACGGCCGTCGAATCCGGGACCCGGTTCAGCGACATTTTTGAGACCGCCGAGCCCAATGAGGACGGCGCCTGCCCCGCCGGGTTCGTCAGTGTGAACACCGAGGATTCCGGTCATGAATGCCTTCGGGTCAAACCCGGCATGGAAAAGATCGCCTCCCGTCTGGAGACCCGTCGGTACGCCGCCATGCTGGGGGCCACCACCGAATTCCGCAAGGAAGAGGGAATCACCTATGATCCGGACAATCAAATCCTCTATGTAGCCATGAGCGAGGTCTCCCGGGGCATGGAAGATTCCATGAAAAACGGCGCCGAAAACGACAGATACGACAAGGGCGGCCCCAACCATGTGGCCCTGCCCTACAATCTCTGCGGGTGTGTCTACGGCATGGATGTGGGACCCGACAGCGATATCGGCAGCGATTACGTGGCCATGAATATGTTCGGCGTGGTCTGCGGCGCCATGACCGAATACCCCGAAGACAGTCCGTATGCCAACAACAGCTGCGATGTGGAGGGGATCGCCAATCCGGACAACCTCACCTTCATCGACGGATACAAAACCCTGATCATCGGCGAAGATACCGGTTCC
>JAABSQ010000345.1 GCA_011390315.1 Desulfobacteraceae bacterium | reverse complement strand
CGCCGGGTCGGTCTGAAGGGTGTGAAACAGAAGGTCCAGATCCGGCTGTTCGAGTTCGCCGCTGTCGTTGACCGCCACCGGAATGCGATGGTATCGGGCGATTTTGACGATGCGGTCGCCGTAGGCTCCGTTGGTCAGGACCAGAAGCTTCCCATTTTCGGGTACGGCACTGGAGATCACCGATTCGACGCAAAAGGTGCCGCTACCCTGCATCAGCACCGCGGTATAGCCGGCCTGATCGGTGGCCAACCGCACCAGTCTGCCGCGAATGTCCTGCACGATGTGATTGTAGTCGTCATCCCAGGTACACCAGTCCCGAAGCATGGTCGCCTTCACGCTCTTGGTGGTGCTGAGGGGTCCGGGGGTCAGCAGCAGGTAGGGGTTATCCGGCAGTATGTCGATTTCCACTGGGTTCGTCCTTTTCCGAGAGATCCGAGGGTTTTCCCGTCATTCGCCGATCGTTCCCGGCAGCGGATTTTCCCCTCGGGCCAACCGCTCGTTGATCTTGTCGATCACCGCCGGACAATCCCGGATGCCGGACACCACATAGTGGGCCCCGGCATCTCGAAACCGCTGCGCGATGTCGGCCAGGCGGGTGTTCAGTTCCGCCGGCGGCAGTTCATGAATCGCATTTTCCGTCAGGCCCAGTTCATTGCCGGTCTGGGTGAGCCCCACCGTCCACATGCCGGCGTTGAGCCCCTCTTCGATGTCCGACAGGGTGTCTCCGATCTTGACCATGGCCGACATGGGATAGACCCCGAGTTGAATCGCGTTCCGGTAGCACATCCAGGGATAGGGCCGGCCGGCCGGCACATCGGTGGAGCAGACCACCGAATCGGGTTCGTAGCCTTTTTCACGGGCATGGGGGACCAGGACCTTCACCATGGGCCCGGTGTAGCCGGTGGTGGACCCGATGCGAATGCCCCGACTCCGGAAATCGGCAATCGCATCCAGCAAGCCCGGGATCGGGTCCGCATACCGGGGGATGACCCGGGGCATGAGGTCTTCCGTATCCCGGAACATCATCTCGATGTATTCTTCATCGGGCGGGCGGTGGTGAACCGCAGTCCATTTCTGGATCACCGACGGAAGACCGCACATGCCGCGAATATGGTCCTTTTTCATCAATCCCATGAATCTGCGGACTTCCTCGATTGTCACCGCCACGCCGTAGTTTTTAAAAACCTCCTGAAATACCGCGGCCGGTCCTCTGGAGCCGTAATCAACGGCGGTTCCGGACCAATCCAGCACTACCGCCTGCACCGGGCCGGTATAGGGTCTGTTCTGAACAAATGTCATCGATATCGCCTTTCTTCTGAATGGGTTTACCGGGCCATCCAGCGCTCGGTTTTTGCTTTAACGGACCGGGTCAGAATACCGTAGAGGATGCGGACCCCGATATTGGTCAGGACGATCAGCACCGACATGGCGCAGGCCGGGGCGATGTCCCCGGCGTCGTCCATATTGGCGATGGCCACGGAGGCCAGGGGGATATCCGCCGAATAGAGGAAAATCACCGCCGATACCGTGGCCATGGAATTGACGAAAAAAAACATCCCGATCTCCAGAATGGCCGGCAGACAGACCGGGGCCGTCACGCGGAAAAAGGTCCGGTAAAAGGGCACCGCCATCGACTCGGAAACCGTTTCGAACTCCCGGTCGAGCTGCTTGAGCGCCGTGGTGGCGGTGAGAAACCCGACCGTATAAAAGTGGACCACATTGGAGAGGACCAGAATCCCCATGGTGGCGTACATGAAATTGAAGGGGTTGGGTATCCGCAGTCCCAGGATTTCCCAGCCGGTGGCATTGAAAAAGAAGATATAGGCCAAGCCGATCACCAGACCCGGCAGGGCCAGGGGCAGCATGGAGAGAAAATAGGCCCCCTGGCGCAGGGCCCGCATACCGCGGCTCTTTTCCACCAGGTAGGCGGAGCCGAAGGTCAGAGCGGCGCCTGCGACGGCGGAATAGAGGCTCATTCGTATAGAGTTGAAAAAGGCGGCGTAGCCGCCCCCGCCCATCCGCTCGAAATCGTAATGGATCAGGCTGAGAGACAGGTCATAGGGCCAGATCTTGACCAGAGAGGCGAAGACCGCTGTGGCGAAAAACCCGAGAATCAAAAACACCACCAGCGAACAGTAAGCCAGAAACAAACGGTCCCGAACCGGGGTGGGAGTCGGGTGGAGGGGGGTCGATCTGGCGGCGATCAGGGCCACCTGCCGGCGCTGGGCGAGCCGGTCCACCAGAAAAGCGATTACGGTGGGCACCAGCAGAACCACGCTCACCACCGCGCCCATGACGAAATTCTGCTGTCCGATCACCTGCTTGTAGATGTCGGTGGCCAGGATGTTGAAATCTCCGCCCACCACCTTGGGGGCCCCGAAATCGGTGAAGGCCAGAATAAAACAGATGAAGACCGCGCTGATCAGGCCGTATTTGATCCCGGGAAGGGTCACCCGAAAGAAGGTCCGGATCTTGGAGGCCCCTAAAGAATCGGATGCCTCATACAACCGGGCGTCGCTCAGCCGAAGGGCGATGGAGAGGATCAGCACCGCCTGTGGAAAGGTGAAGATCACCTCGGCGATGATGATCCCCACCGGACCGTAGAGGCCGATGTCCCATCCCGGCAGGGTCCCGAAAAAGCCGCGGGTGATCAGCCCCTGCCGGCCGAAGAGGTAGACCAGGGCGATGCCGTTTAAAAGGGTCGGGGCGAACAGCGGCATCATGGCCGCCCCCCGGAAGAAGCCCTTGGCCGGAATCGCCGTCCGGGTCAGCCCGTAGGCATACAAAAACC
>JAABSQ010000344.1 GCA_011390315.1 Desulfobacteraceae bacterium | reverse complement strand
CGACATGGTCACCCCCGAAACAAAGAGGCTGTTGCCCAGAGACCCGGAAAGGGCCGGGGTATTGAAATAATAGATAAAATTGGCGAGCCCCACGAAATTTCCGGCATCATCGGTGAGGCTCATGGAGAGGAGCTGAAACAGCGGCAGCACCACCGCGACAGAAAGCCAGAGGCAGACCAGGAGAATCAATCCCCGGCGGATCCACAGGTCGGTATCGAGGGTCGCCGGAATTACGTTCCGGCGGAATTGGCCCCCGGGGCTGAACAGCATCTCGGACATGCTCAAGCGGCGTAGACCCGAAGCCGGTCGATGGGAAACCGGACCGGAACCTCCATGGCTTCCCGCACCGCCAGCCGTCGAATCTTTTCGGTGGGAACCTCCGACTCGATGCGAATGTCCCGGCCGTCACCCAGGGGGAGCCGAAAGGCGACCCTGAAGACCGGGCCCCGGTATTCCATCCCTTCCACCCGGCCGTTCAGGGTGTTGGGGTCGGCGCCGCCGTTGGGGCCGATCATCACATCCTCGGGCCGGATGGCGAGCACCGCCCGGGAACCTTCCCCGAGACCGGAGGCGCCGTTGTCCCCATGAACCTGTAATCGATGACCTCCGACCCGGTAAAACCCGGCATCGGTCCGAACCGCGTTTTCGATAAAGTTCATGGATCCGATGAAAGAAGCCACAAACGGAGTGGCGGGCCGGTCATAGATCTCATGGGGGGCGCCGTCCTGAACCAGGAATCCGCGGTCCATCACCAGAATCCGGTCGGCCATCGTGAGGGCCTCTTCCTGGTCATGGGTGACCATGACGGTGGTCACCCCCAGGCGGCGCTGTAGCCGACGGATTTCGCTTCGAAGTCTGGTCCGAACCTTGGCGTCGAGGGCGGAGAGCGGTTCATCCAGCAAAAGCAGCTTCGGGGACGGGGCGATGGCCCGGGCCAGGGCCACCCGCTGCTGCTGGCCGCCCGAGAGTTGGGACGGGAACTGTCTTCCGTATCCCTCCAGGCCCACCAGGTGAAGCAGTTCCGCCACCCGTTCCTCAATATCGGACCCCTTCATTTTCCCTTTGAGGCCATAGGCGATGTTCTGCACCACATTCAGGTTGGGAAACAGGGCATAGGATTGAAACACGATCCCCACGCTTCGCCGGGACACCGGGAACAGCGACATGTCCTGGTCTTCCACAAAGATTCGACCCGCGTTCTGGGTTTCCAGGCCGGCGATCACCCGCAGGAGGGTGGTTTTACCGCATCCGCTGGGGCCGAGCACGGAGATGAACTCCCCGTACCCGGCCTCAAAGGAGACCTCCTGAAGGGCGGTGGCTCCGCCGAAGTTTTTGGTGATGGACCGCACCTTCAGATAAGCATCCCTATCTTTCC
>JAABSQ010000343.1 GCA_011390315.1 Desulfobacteraceae bacterium | reverse complement strand
TCCTGCCGATGAAATTCCGGGCCGAATCCTCGGTGATCAGATGCTCGCTCTTGTAACAGGTGCGACCGGCCAGTTCGATATTCTTGAGGACGGTCTCCCCTTCCGGCATGAAAAGGATTTCATGGGAGGGCGGTATGATTTTCATATTCTATATCCTGTTCCGTTAATCCAGGCAGGTGACGCTGATATCTTCGATCACCCATTTGGGGCGGACTTTCTTGATCTCCTTTTTGCATTTGACGTCCTCCCGTATGGTTCGGGAGCCGGAGCCGCCTACATCTTCCACAATGGTCGTGACGGTCTGAGTATGGCCGACCTGGTTGACCATTCTGAATTTCATCCGAAGCCGGTCGCAATCCGGACCGAAGGTGACCCGGCCCCGCAGGCAGATATCGTCGCCCTGCTGATGCCCGGAGGCATCCACTTTGTATCCGTCCACCTCGAAGATGCCCCGGGAGATCTTTTTGGCTTCGGCATGACATAACAGGGGCAGGCCCATTATCAAACAGACCGCCAGCCCGAGCATCACCGTCTTCCGTGCAAAATTCCACCGCATGATGTAACCCTCAAATAATAAATCCCGCAGAATCGCGGGATGGATTGGTTTAAAACAAATCCCTTGGAAAAAATCAATCTTTTGTCACAAGAAATTTCGGCATGCCCCCCTGAAGGCGCTTCGGAAGCCTTCTCCGGTTCGGTGGGCGCCGGATGAATCGGGCGCTTCAACGGCTTTGATCATCGTTTCGGCCAAACCTGAAGGAGAGGCCGAAACGACGATCATGGCCGCTTCAACCGAGGCGGGTGGCGGCCTTGTATTCTTTTACCCGGTTTTCCATCACCGCGATCAGGTCGGGATTTTCGATATTCTCTTCGATCAATCGTTCAAAGGCGCTGCCGATGACCACCCCGTCGGCGGCCCGGGCGACTGCGGAGACATGCTCGGCGGTGGAAATTCCGAATCCCACGCAGATGGGCAGACCGGTGACCGACTGCAGGGTTCGGGTGTGCCGTCCGACATCCCCGGTATCCAGGCCGGCGCTGCCGGTCACCCCGGTTTTGGAGACCAGGTAAAGAAACCCCGAGGCGGTTTCGGCGATCTTCCGCATCCGGTCGGCCGGAGTGGTGGGGGCGAAGAGGCGGATCAGATCCAGACCGTTGCCGGCCCAGCAGGAGGTCATTTCATCGGACTCCTCCGGCGGCAGGTCCACGATCAGCACGCCGTCCGCGCCCGCTTGAACCGCATCCCGGTAAAAGGCTTCGTTGCCGTAGGTCAGGATCGGATTGTAATAGCTGAACAGGATGATCGGGATCTCGGTCCCCTTGCGGATCTCGGTGGTCATTTCCAGCACCCGCTTGAGATTGACCCCCATTTTCAAAGCCCGACCGGAGGAGCGTTGAATCACCGGTCCGTCGGCGGTCGGGTCCGAAAACGGAATCCCCAGTTCCAGAACGTCCAGGCCTGCCTCGCACATCGCCTGAATCATCTGCAGGGAGATCTCCGGGTTCGGATCGCCCGCGGTGACAAAACCCACCAGGGCCTTCTCCCCCTTTTCTTTCAATTCGGAAAATTTTTTTTGAATGCGCTTCATGGGTCTCCTTCACCTCGGATGAATCAGATCGTCGATTCGCCCGCCTTGGCTTTTTCGTAGTCGGACAGGATGCTCAAATCCTTGTCCCCTCTTCCGGACAGATTGACCAGGATGATGTCGTCTTCGGACCGGTCCTTAGCCTCCATCATGGCCCGGGCCAGGGCATGGGAGCTTTCCAGGGCCGGAATGATCCCCTCCAGTTTGCAGAGGGTTTTGAAGGCATGAACGGCCTGGTCATCGTCGATGGATTCATACCGGACCCGCTTGAGGTCCTTGAGCAGGGAATGCTCGGGTCCCACCCCCGGATAGTCGAGGCCGGCGGAAATGGAATGGGCTTCCTGTATCTGGCCGTTCAGGTCCTGAAGCACATAGGATTTGGACCCGTGAAGCACCCCCACGCCGCCGGCGCCGAGTGTAGCCGCATGCTTGCCGGTTTCAACCCCGGCCCCGGCCGCCTCCACCCCGACGATCTCCACTTCTTCGTCCTTCAAAAAGGGATAGAACAGCCCCATGGCGTTGCTGCCGCCGCCCACGCAGGCCACCAGCATATCGGGCAGCCGACCGGCGATCTCCATCACCTGTTTTCGGGCCTCGTCGCCGATGACCCGCTGAAAATCCCGCACCATGGCCGGATAGGGATGGGGCCCGGCCACCGAACCGATCACATAAAAGGTGTCTTCCACCGCGCCGACCCAGTAGCGAAGGGCCTCGTTCATGGCGTCCTTGAGGGTGCCGGCCCCGGAGGAGACCGGCGCCACTTCCGCGCCCAGCAACTCCATGCGCCGGACATTGGGGGCCTGACGCCGGACATCCTCGGTGCCCATGAAGACCTTGCACTCCATGCCGAAAAGAGCCGCCACCGTGGCCGTGGCCACACCGTGCTGGCCGGCGCCGGTCTCGGCGATCACCTTCTTTTTACCCATGTACCGGGCCAGCAGGGCCTGGCCCAGGGTGTTGTTGATCTTGTGAGCCCCGGTATGGGTCAGGTCCTCCCGTTTGAGATAGATTTTCGCCCCGCCGAGGTGTTCGCTCAGCCGGGCCGCATAAAACAGCGGGGTGGGCCGGCCGGCATAGTGGTTGAGCAGGGCCCGGAATTCTTTTTGGAAACCGGCGTCATCCCGGTATCGGTGATAGGCCGCTTCCAATTCCAGAAGCGCCGGCATAAGGGTTTCGGCCACATACCGGCCCCCGTAAGGGCCGAAATGGCCGTTCGCATCCGGGTAGGCCCGGGCATCGACGGTTTCCCCGGTTTTCAGGGCGGCGGATTGGGTACTCATTGAAATATTCTCCTTTTGGGATACGCAAAATCGGCTTGGGACAGCGCTTCGAGAAAGGCTTTGACCTTTCCGATGTCTTTCTGGCCGGGGGCGGCCTCCACACCGGAACTGACGTCCACGGCATCGGGCCTGGCCCGGGTGACGGCCTGAGCGATGTTTTCGGGATCGAGGCCCCCGGCAAGAATCACCGGCCGGCTTTCCCGGATTTTTCCGGCGGCGGACCAGTCCCATTCTTCCGCGTTGCCGCCGGGCATCTTTCCTTTGCCGCCCTCCACAATAAAAGCGGTCGCGTTGTAGGCGTCGGCGGCCTCGAAGCCGGGTTTGCGGGAATGGAACAATCCCTTGAAGACCGGAATACCGTCCCGGACAAACAGGTCCACCATGTCCGGCGATTCCTGCCCGGCCAGCTGCACCGCGCCCAAACCGCACCGTTTGACGATGCCCATGATTTTTTCAAACGGATCATCCACGAACACCCCGACGGCGATCGTGGTTGCCGGCAGGGCTTGGGCGATGTCTTTGGCCGTCTCTTCCGAGACACACCGCGGGCTTTCCGGGTAGAACACAAGACCGATCGCATCGGCCCCGAGTTCCGCACAGGCCAGGGCCTTTTCCACCTCGGTCAACCCGCAGATCTTCACCTGCGGTCGTTTGTCTGTATTGTTTTCCATCTTATTCCTCCAGTAAGGTTCGAATGAATGCTTCGGGATTTTCCGATCGCACGATCGATTCCCCGATCAGGAAGTTGTGAAATCCGGCGCTTCGCAGCCGATCGATATCCGCTTTGGATGAGATGCCGCTCTCGGCTACCGCCACCTGATCGGAGGAGAGTTTCTCGGCCATCCGCACCGCCGTGTCGATGTCGGTGTCAAAGGAGTTGAGGTTCCGATTGTTGATGCCGATGAGCCGGGCCCCGGCTTCCCCGGCGATATCCAGCTCTTCTTCGGAATGGACCTCCACCAGGGCGTCGAGATGAAGCTCCCGGGCCAGTCCCAGATAAGCGGAGAGCTGGTCCGGGGCCAGGGCCTTTACGATCAACAGGACCGCATCGGCCCCGATCACCGCCGATTCATACAGCTGATAGGAAGAAACGATAAAATCCTTTCGCAGCACCGGCAGGTCCACGGCCGCTTTGGCGGAGCGCAGGTCTTCGAAGCTGCCCCCGAAATGGACGTGATCGGTCAGCACCGACAAAGCCGCGGCGCCGCCCTTTTCATATTTTACGGCGAAATCCGCCGGATCGAGATCGGGCCGGATGGGACCCTTGGAAGGCGAAGCCCGCTTGATTTCCGCGATGATATTGATTCCCGTGAGGCCGG
>JAABSQ010000342.1 GCA_011390315.1 Desulfobacteraceae bacterium | reverse complement strand
TTCGGTGAAATGATGCAGAAATCCCAGTCGATCCAGATCTATATGACCCGCCTGCTGGCCCGCCGGATCGCCAGCGCCAATATCTCCCGCTCCAGGGAGATCGCCGCGGGCCTGACCGGGAATCTCTCCGAAATCCCCCCCACCGAACTCTTACAGACCCTTCACCAGAACCAGAAGACCGGCATGCTGCTGCTGAAGATGTCCGACGGGCTGGCCGCCGTCTCCTTTCGGGAAGGCAAGCTGATTCGGGCCAAATACGGCGACAAGGAGGATGAGGCGGCCTTCTTTGAAATCCTGAAGGCCCGGGAAGGGCGGTTCAAGTTCAACCCCGAACTGCCCCCCGAGGAGACCCGGACCCGGGAGATCGGCAATTTCCTGAAGCTGTTGATGGAAGGGGCCCGGCGAATGGACGAGGATAACGCCCCCTCCACCTGACCCCCTTCCGGCATTCCCTTAAAAACTCCTGCGGATCCAATCCGCTCGGGGGTTGAGTTCGATGGCCCTGGTGTAATCGGCGATGCCCCGGTCGTAGTCCCCCTTGTCGGCCCAGGCCAATCCGCGGTTGTAGTAGGCCTCGGCATAGCCGGGTTCGATCTCCAGGGCCCGGCTGAAATCGGCGATGGCCCGGTCGAGATCGTTTTTCTTGAACCAGGAAATCCCCCGGTTGAAATAGGCCTGGGCGTATTTGGGCTTCAGGTCCAGCACCCGGGTGAAATCGGTGATGGCGGCGTCGAGTCTTTCCCCCTTGAATTGAGCGATGCCCCGGTTGTACAGGGCCTGGGCGAAATCGGGGTCCAGTTCCAAAGCCCGGGTGTAATCGGCGACGGCTTCGTCCGTCTCCCCTTTTTCGTCCCGGGCGTTTCCGCGGTTGTAATAGGCCCGGGCAAAACCGGGATCGACGGCGATGGCCTGCCGGTAATCCGCCATCGCCTGGTCGTAGTTTCCCTTCCGGGCATAGGCCAGCCCCCGGTTGTTGTAGGCCTGGGCCAGTTCCGGACGGATCTCCAGGGCCCGGGTGTAATCGGCGACCGCCTTGTCGTATTCGCCTAGTTGAGAATAGATCAGCCCGCGGTTGTTATAGGCCGCGGAGTTCTGCGGGTTGATCTCGACGGCCCGGGTATAGGCGGCAGCGGCCTGCTTGAGATCGCCTTTTCGAGCGGCGGCCAGCCCCTGCTCAAACCAGTACTCAGAGGTCTTATCTTCGTTTTCAACCTGAGCCGAACCGGGCGGAATCAGACCGGGGCAGAACGCAGATACCACAAGAACCATCACCCAAAAGGCTGCCGTTTTTTTCATCATTTCCTCCAGAATGGTTGAAAATAAACAAAAAAAATACCCCCAAAAAAAGGAGGGTATCAGGTTCGAATTTTGATGCCGGTCGGCAGGGATTCGCCGAAAATCGTGTTTTCCTCCTGCTTCCGAATGGGAACCACCCGGATCAACGGCTCCTTCAGAGGCTCCGGGCAATCGGTGGCGGCCATCCACTCCAGGACCCGGTTCACCTGCTCGGGGTCGAGGTCCCGAACCCGGTCGCCGGTCTTCCGGGCCATCTGAGACACGGCGTTCCAGACCGGTTTGAGGTTCCGCCACTCCGTCTCCATCAGCGACCCGATCCACCCGGCGACCTCATGGGGGGGCGCCACCCGGTCCACCGGTCCGTAGAGAAGCTCCCGGGCCCCGAGCCTGGAAAGGGACCAGAAAAACTGGGGTTTCGATTTTTTGGGCCCGATCTCCGAAAGCAGCTGCCGGCCCCAGGTGATCTTGTCTTTGACCAGGAGCCGCTCCATATTGGCCACCGCCATCCAGATCTCCAGTTCCTCCTGATGGGGCACCTTGGGCTTGCCCCCTTTTTTGGGAATCATGGCGGCGGACAGGTCCTGAATGAACTGGCGCTGCTGGCCCGGCTTCAATCCGCCGGCGATTCGGCGCCACATGATCCACCATTCGGTGCGGACCTGGGCGTTGTTGGCATGAATCGGCCCGGCCTTGTAGATTTTCCAGAGCTGCTTGACCCGATGGGGATCGAATCCGTCTCCGAACCCGGGCCGCAGACAGAAGCCGGTCAGGTTGAGCCAGCGGCTTTCCTCCCGATGCTGCTGAGACCGTGCCTCGATCAGTTCCAGGAGCTGGTCGGCCATCTTTCGAATCAGCCCCAGGGGCCATTTTTCCTTGGGCCGATCGACCAGATCGGCGATCTCCCGAACCAGGGAATCCAGGAGTTTCGGTTCCGATGCGGGGGAAAAGGCGTTCCGGATCAATTCGCAGGCCTCCGCCACCACCGATTCGTCAAAAACCTCCTCTTCGGTAATCTCGGCCGGACCGGCCGCGTCCCGAAGCTGAAACTGAAGCCGCCACCGGTGGTCGGTCACGGTGGAGCGGCACCAGATGGCCAGGGTGCCCATTTCCGTGTATTCGGCCTCAATCCGCACCGGAATGGCGCTCTGCACCCCTTTTTTACCGAACTGAATCACCGTTCGAATGGGGGGCAGCGGGGTCATGGTCTCATCCACCGCGACCAGGTCTCCGCAGCGGTCCCCGGACCGGTAGCTGGAGCTGAAAAGATCGAACCCCACCGGCTGATTGGTGAGGACCTCGAATTCCTTGTCGGGCAATTCGATTCGGCTGCCTTCGTCCAGGCCCCGCTCCACCAGGCAGATGGCCTGCCGGGGTCCTTGGGTGTCATCGGCTTCCCGGGCCACTCCCAGGTAATAGGAGCGGGGGCTGCCGCTGCCGACCCGGACCCCCTGGCCGATCTTGACCAGGCCGTAATAGGCGGCCCCCAGGGCCACGGAAAGATCGGGGTCGGGGTTTTCCAGGACCCGGGGCACGGCCGGGTCGTCCAGCTGAAACCAGTGACGGATCGCCACCCGAATCCGCTCCTGGACGATCCCGGCCTTGAGGGAGCCCCCGTTGAAGAGGATCAGGTCGGGGGCCGGGGAATCCCGCCCGATCATCTGCTTGACATTCTCGCGGTGGTGCTCCAGAAACCAGCCGATATGCCGGGTGACGGCCGGTTCCGGTTCGTACGGCAGCCCGAATTCGGTGATCCCCTTGCGCTCGGGCCGGGCTTTTTCCCGACTCGCCTCCACCAGGGGGAAAAACCCTTCCAGCACCGTTTCGGTCACCTCCTCCCGCCCCAGTTCGGCGGAAAGGGTTTCGGCGATCAGCTTTTTGCCTTTGCCCATGAGGGTGATCTTTTTGGATTCGACCTCGCCGTCCAGGATGCTTTCCTTGGCGCCCCGGCATTGATGGGTGAGCGCCTTCCACCGATTCTCGCTCAGGGAGGCCTTCCGTTTTCCGCCGGACAGACGGGTTTCCACCCGGCGGGCCAGGGCCAGGTCGATGTTGTCGCCTCCCAGAATGAGATGGTCGCCCACGGCGATCCGCTCGAAACGGGGGCTGCCCTCCACCTCCCGAAGGGTGATCAGGGTAAAATCGGTGGTGCCGCCGCCCACGTCGCAGACCAGAATCAGCTCCCCCGGTTCCACATACCGGTTCCACTCTTTCTCATGGCCGATCAGCCAGCTGTAGAAGGCGGCCAGGGGCTCCTCCAGAAGGGTCACATTGTCGAGCCCGGCCATGGCCGCCGCCTCCAGGGTCAGGTCCCGGGCCACCTCATCGAAGGAGGCAGGCGCCGTCAGGGTAACCGCCTGGTTCTCCAGATAGAGGTCCGCCTCCTCCCCCTTGGTGTTGTTCCAGGCCTTTTTGATATGATCCAGATAATAGGCCGTGGCCTGCACCGGGGAAACCTTGGCGACCTCCTCGCCGGCCCCCCGGGGAAGCATCTTGGCCCGCCGGTCGGCGCCGGCGTGGCAGAGCCAGCTCTTGGCCGATGAGACCAGCCGGGCCGGCACCCGGGACCCGTGTTCCCGGGCGAAGGCCCCGACGAAGTTGTCGTCGGGATTCTTCCAGGGAATCGTGATCGCCTCCTCGGCGATATCGTATTCCCCGGGAATGTACAGAAAGGAGGGAAGCACCGGGAGCGTAGAGAATTCTCCGCTGCCGGTGAGCTGGGGCACCCGGAAGATCTGGATTCGGGACCCTTTGTTCCCCTCCGCCTCCAGGTCCACATAGGAGACGGCGGAGTTGGTGGTCCCCAAATCGATGCCGATGATGTATCGTTTATCATGAAGGTCCAAATGCACCTCTTTCTCAAAGTGTATCCTGAATCGCCCGCGGAGTTCGCCTTCGGGGC
>JAABSQ010000341.1 GCA_011390315.1 Desulfobacteraceae bacterium | reverse complement strand
GTGACCGCGGTGGCGTAGGGGATCTCCTGGCCGGTCAGCCGGAACACCTTCTCCCGAACGATCTCGGCCACGATAAACCGTTCCGGCATATCGGTAACGGCATCCTCGGGAAAATAGGGCGGTCCTTCGGGCAGGGCCTTTTCCATCTCTTCCAGCAGCAGATCCACCTGATGGCCTTTTTCCGCGGAGACGGGCACGATGGCCAGAAACTCGTGAAGACTGCGCCACCGGTCGATGGCTTCGTAAACGGCGCCCTTTTCCACCAGATCGATCTTATTGAGGGCCAGAATCGCCGGTTTGGATAGGGTGGTGAGCTTTTCAAGGATAATCGCTTCGGATTCCGGATCGGGGCTGTCCAGGTCGACCATGAACAGGATCAGATCCGCATCGCCCATGGAGGCGACCGCCACCTCCACCATTCGAAGGTTCAGCGGCTTTTGGGCTTTGTGGACCCCGGGGGTGTCCAGAAAGATGATCTGTCCGTGGGGCCGGTGGACCACCCCCAACACCCGATTGCGAGTGGTCTGGGCTTTTTTGGAGGTGATGGAGATCTTCTCCCCCAAAACCCGGTTGAGCAGGGTCGATTTGCCCGCATTGGGGGCCCCTGCGATCATGACGAAACCGGATTTGAATCCGGCGGAGGGTTCATTCATGTCGGTCACGAAATCCGAATCGGTATTTTTATGGGTTTCCATTGTCTGATCCTTGCGCCAAAGGCTTCAGGGCCTCCCAGACCGCCTCTTTTCCCAGGCGGCTCTTGGCCGAGAAGAGGATCAGGTCGGCCGGTTCGACCGCAAGTTTCCGGGCGATGGCGGCCCGCGCCTTGTCCTGTTTGGGGCGGGAGAGCTTGTCCGCCTTGGTGATCACCGGCACCGCCGGAATGCGGAACCGGTCCAGCCAGTTAAACAGATCGGTTTCCCCCTGGCCGGGGATGCGCCGAATGTCCATGATCACCACCACCCCCCGCAGCACCGCCCGGGTGGAGAGGTAGGTTTCGATCATGGGGCCCCATGTTCGGCGAACCGCTTCGGGCACTTTGGCATACCCGTATCCGGGCAGGTCCACCAGCATGAGCCGGTCGTTGATGTTGAAAAAATTGATCAGCTGGGTTCGGCCCGGGGTGGAACTGGTCTTGACCAGCCGCCGACGATTCACCAGGGTATTGATCAGGGATGACTTGCCCACGTTGGACCGGCCGGCAAAGGCGATCTCCGGCAAATTCGGCGGCGGGTATGCCTCGGGTCCGGGGGCGCTGGTCACGAATTCGGCGGATTTGATGATCATCGGTTTTCCTTCTGGATCGGGCTTTTTGCCATAATCACCGTTCCGGTGGCCTCCTTACCATTCATGCGCGGCCGAAACGATTATCCAAGCCGGCTTTTTCCTCCTGCGGCGACGGCGACGGTTTGAAAGCGACCCCGGCGGTCAACCGGCCGGCCGGTTTTTCAGGTATTCCTCGATCCGGCTCAGCCCCACGGCGATGTTCTCTTTGGAGTTGGCGTAGGAGAACCGCAGATATCCTTCGCCGTTTTGCCCGAAATCGATGCCCGGGGCGACCCCCACATGGGCCTTTTCCAGGATGTCGAAGGCCAGCTGATAGGAATCATTGGAGATGTGTCTGGCATTGGCGAAGACATAAAAGGCCCCGGTGGGCTCTACGGTAATGCCGAACCCCAGCTCCTTGAGCCGTGCGATCATGAATTGTCGCCGTTCGTTGTAGATGGCCTTCATGCGGGCGATGTCTTCACCGGCCTCCCGCAGGGCCGCCAGCCCGGCCATCTGAATCATGGCGTTGGCCGAGATGAAAAAATTCTGCTGAATCTTTCGAATCGGCTCGATGAAGTCCATGGGGGCGATCAGATACCCGAGCCGCAGCCCGGTCATGGCGTGAAGCTTGGAAAACCCGTTGAGAACAAAGGCGTTGTCGGTGAACTCCAGGATGGAATGCTCTTTGCCTTCGTAGACCAGCCCGTGATAAATCTCGTCGGAGATCACATAGGGGCCGTCGGGCCGGGAGAACCCGGCGATGGCCCGCATCCGCTCCGCCGACAGCAGGTTGCCGGTGGGGTTGGATGGGGAGTTGATGAATATTCCCCGGGTTTTCGGGGTGATTTTTTCTTGAATCGCCTCGGGCCGGTACTGAAACCCGTCCTCTTCATAAACCGGTACGGTGACCGCCTCGCCGCCCATGAACTTGATGAAGTTGGGGTAGCAGGCGTAGTGGGGATCGGAGATGATCACCTGGTCTTCAGGCTCCAGCAGGGCTGCAAACAGGCTGAACATGACCGGCGAGGTGCCGGAGCCGACCACCACCTGGTCGGGGTGGACGTCGGCGCCGTAGGTGTTTCGGTAATACTCGCAGATCGCCTCCCGAAGTTCATAGGCGCCCATGCTGTGGGTGTAATGGGTGTGGCCGTTTTCCAGGGCCTTGCAGCAGCTTTCCTTGACGCACTGCGGGGTGTCGAAGTCGGGCTCCCCAACCTCCAGGTGAATGACCTCGATTCCCCGGCGCTCCATTTCATTGGCCCGCTCCAGGACATCCATGACGATGAAGGACTTGATGTCGGCAAGCCGGCTGGCGATTCGTGCCATGGCTACACCACCTTATTCAGCGGATATTCGATGATCCCCTCGGCGCCGTTTTTGAGCAGCTCGGGGATCAGATCCCGGACCACGCTGGCGTCGATCACCGATTCCACCGAAAACCAGTCCGACTTGTAAAGCGAAGCCACGGTGGGGGCGTGCAGGCTGGGGAGCAGAGAGACGATTTTTTCCAGCTGTTTTTCCGGCACGTTCATCTTGATGCCCACCAGTTTGTCTCCCAGCAGGGCGCCCCGAAGGAGCATGGCGATCTGTTCGATCTTGGCCTGTTTTTCGGGGATTTTCCAGGCCTCATGGTTGACGATCAGCTGGGTGTTGGTCTGCATCAGTTCATGGATGATCTTGAGGCCGTGGGCCCGAATGGTGGTTTCGGTTTCGGTCACCTCCACGATGGCGTCGGCCAGGCCCGAGACCACCTTGGCCTCGGTGGCGCCCCAGGAGAATTCAACCTTG
>JAABSQ010000340.1 GCA_011390315.1 Desulfobacteraceae bacterium | reverse complement strand
GACGTCGATGTTCCGCTCCTTGAAATAGCGCCGGGTGAATTCCACCAGTTCCGTGGCCACCTTCTTGCCCTGAAGGTCTTCCAATTTTTCGATGGAGGACCCGAAGGGCACCGCCAGCACCCATCGGGCCGGCCGGGCGCTCACCTTCGAGTAGACCAGTTCGCTGACCACATGCACGTCGGAATTGTTTTCGGCGGTCCAGTCCCGGCCGGTGAGGCCGGCGTCGAGGGTGCCGTTTTCCACATACCTCGACATTTCCTGTGCCCGGCAGATGGCGCAGTCGATATCGTCGTCGTTGATTTCCGGAAAGTAGCTTCGGCCGTTGACGTTGATCTTCCAACCCGACCGCTTGAACAGATCGATGGTGGCGTTTTGAAGGCTTCCCTTGGGAATGCCCAGTTTCAGCTTCTCCTTCATCTATTTATAGACCTCCTTGGGATCAAACACCGGTTCCCCGACGATCTTGACCTCTCCGTCTTCGATTTTCTTGTAAAAACAGCTTCGATGGCCGGTATGGCAGGCTGCGCCGCCGACCTGTTCCACCTTCAGCAGGACGGTGTCGTCGTCGCAGTCGATGCGGATTTCTCGAACCCGCTGGACGTTTCCGGAGGTTTTCCCCTTGACCCAGAGGGTGTTTCGAGAGCGGCTGTGGTAGGTGGCCAGGCCGGTGGCGAGGGTTTCCTTCCAGGCCGCCGGGTCCATGTAGGCCAGCATCAGAATCTCTCCGGTTTCATAGTCTTGGGCGATGGCGGGCACCAGCCCGCCCATTTTGTCGAAATTCAATTGTACCATGGGTGGTCTCTTATCCGTCGGTTTTCAAAAAAAACACCATTTAACCTCTTTTTAAACTAAAACCAGATTATGTAATCTTATCAGTGGATAATGTCAATTCCTTTTTTTACTGAATGCTTGCCAATATCCCGGTAATCTGATATCTTTTCCTCCTTTACTACGGTAGACGATAAAAAGGACCTGAAGAGATGAACAAAAAGCATTCCCGAACCGCCGCGCCCAAACCGCGGTGGATTACAATTCTGGGCTGGATGACCGCCTTTTGCCTGTTGATGGTCATCGCCGCGGGGGTCGGCGTCTGGGTGGTCTATGACCGTTTCAGCCGGGATCTGCCCCGAATCAACACCCTGACCGATTACA
>JAABSQ010000339.1 GCA_011390315.1 Desulfobacteraceae bacterium | reverse complement strand
GGGCTCTTTCGAGACATGGAGAGCGCCTCCAAGCATCTGGAAGCGGGGTCCCGCAAGGTGGTGATATCGGCCCCGGCCAAAGAACCGGACATCACCATCGTCATGGGGGTCAACGACAATCAGTACGAGCCCCAGCGTCACCATATCATTTCCAATGCCTCCTGCACCACCAACTGTCTGGCGCCGGTGGCCAAGGTGCTTCTGGAAAATTTCGGGATTCAGTGCGGCCTGATGACCACCATCCATTCTTATACCGGGG
>JAABSQ010000338.1 GCA_011390315.1 Desulfobacteraceae bacterium | reverse complement strand
ATCAGCGCCTTCTCGATTTTCCCCATAAGGATCTTCGGCGGGCCCGTGCCGCGGCCCTCTCCATGATCCCCACCACCACCGGCGCGGCGCGGGCCGTCGCCTTGGTGCTGCCGGAGCTGTCCGGAAAACTCAACGGCCTGGCGGTGCGGGTGCCGACCCCCAACGTCTCTCTGGTGGATGTGGTGGTCAATGTCGAAAAATCCGGAATTACCGCCACCGACGTGAACAATGCCTTGAAAGAGGCCGCCGAAGGAGCGCTTTCCGGCATCCTCGGGTATTGCGACAAGCCGCTGGTTTCTTCCGACTTCAACGGCTCGCCCCTGTCCTCGATCGTGGACGCGCCCAATACCTACGTAATGGACAATATGGTCAAGGTGCTCTCATGGTATGACAATGAGTACGGGTATTCCAGCCGCATGGTCGATCTGATGGCCATGATCGGAAAGCAGCTATAGCCCGGGTTTTCGCAGGTTCCGTGATTCAATGAAGGGTGGGGAAGGCCGGTCCGGAGATCCCCGGACGGTCGCCCCCGCACTTGACCGCAAGAAGATTGGAAAGACGCCCCCAA
Source organism: Desulfobacteraceae bacterium (assembly GCA_011390315.1). Lineage (GTDB taxonomy): Bacteria > Desulfobacterota > Desulfobacteria > Desulfobacterales > Desulfococcaceae > JAABSQ01. The sequence continues at coordinate 3,409 of JAABSQ010000338.1, read as the reverse complement.
AAGACGGAAGGAGATCTAATGGCTCGAAGACCGTTTATCGCCGGAAACTGGAAAATGCACAAGACCGCTCCCGAGGCGGCGAAAACAGCGGAGCAGCTGGCCGCCCTGGTGGCGGATGCCGCCGATGTGGACGTGATGATCGCCCCCACCTTTACCGCTCTGGAGGCGGTTCGAAAGGGGATCGAGGGCAGTCCGGTGGCCCTTGGGGCTCAGAACCTCTTCTGGGAAACCGAAGGCGCCTACACCGGTGAAATCTCTCCCCCCATGCTGGTGGCCGCCGGCTGCAAGTACGTGATCATCGGCCATTCCGAACGACGGGAATACTTTGGAGAAACCGATGAAACCGTCAATAAGCGGATTCGGGCCGCTCTCGATCACAATCTGATTCCGATCCTCTGCGTCGGAGAATCGGAATCCCAGAGGGAAGCGGAAAAAACATTTTCCGTGCTTGACAAACAGATCAAAAACGGGTTACAAGGCTTTTCTTTGGATGATCTGAAAGATTTGGTCATCGCATATGAACCGGTTTGGGCGATCGGCACCGGGAAAACCGCCACCAAGGAACAAGCCCAGGAGGTTCATGCCTATATCCGATCCTTGATCGGGGATATGTACGCGAAAAGCCTGGCCGATTCCCTCAGAATCCAGTACGGGGGAAGCGTGAAACCCGGGAATATCAAAGAATTGATGGATATGGACGATGTGGACGGGGCCTTGGTGGGCGGCGCCAGTCTGGAGGCGGAAACCTTCAGCAAAATTGTCCGTTTCAACAAATAAACCGAACATTTATTCGAAATAAAATATATACTCAATGACCGCATTACTCATTATTATTCATGTAATTGTCTGTATCGCCCTGATCATGATCGTTCTGCTTCAGACCGGCAAGGGGGCGGATATGGGGGCGGCTTTCGGAGGCGGTTCCAGTCAGACCCTTTTCGGCAGCACCGGGGCATCCACCTTTCTGAGCAAAGCCACCACAGGGGCGGCGATCGTCTTCATGCTCACCTCCCTGGTCCTGGCTTACATATCCAGCCACCCGGCGGGCAGTTCCGTGATGAACCGGATTGAAGTGGAAGCGCCTCAGGAAGAATCGGCTCCGATGCCGACGGAAACGACCACCGAAAGTTCGGCGGTCGGCGAAACCGAAGCACCGGCCCCGGCGGCCCGGCCCGAAAGCGGCTCCGAAACGGAAACACCCGTGGGCGAAACGGCTCCGGCCGATGAGAGTGCGGAATAAAAGACACAGTTAAGAAATATACCCTGTGCCGAAGTGGTGGAACTTGGTAGACACGCTATCTTGAGGGGGTAGTGGGCCACGCCCGTGCCGGTTCAAGTCCGGCCTTCGGCACCATTTAGCATACATCGAGCGTAAAAACAGCGGGTTGCATCAAGTTGTCAATGAGCGGTTTCGTTTTTGGGTGCGCCCCGTGAAAGAGATGCCCAAACAAAAACGCCCAAGCGGATACTTGATATCCGATGGGCGCTGACAGCCGCTCTAAACTTACCTACGCTCTGAGCATATCGACTGTGCTGATCCGGTCCCTATCGGATAGCAGTGCTTAAGCCCAACTTGGTTTACCGCCGGGTTGGGCTTTTTTTATGGGTCAGCTTCTATTTTCCTCCGAATCTTTCCCCCGATTGTTTCACGCATGAATGAAAGCCTGTACATTCCCAATGAGGTAGTAAAAGCCCATGCCATAGACGGAAAAACCCTGCTCAGGGCATGGCGTGAATTCAAAGGGCTTACTCAAAAGGAAATGGGGAACCGGATGGGTGTCAGCCAGTCGGCTTACTCACAGATTGAGCGCTCGGAGAATCCCCACGAAAACACGATCCGTAAAGCCGCGCTTGCTCTTCGGCTTGATTGGCGATTGTTGATCCTGGATGATAGATAGCAGGATAAATGGGTTTTGGCCAACGGATGCTTTGAGCGAGGATGAATCGGTTTGGGGCGGCCGCGGACCGGCGGCCGCCCCAAACCATTTTTGAAACCATCAGGAATCTGATTTTGATTTCTTCTCTCCGGCCGTTTCCAGTTCTTTTTCGATGGCTCCCTGAAAACCCTTCATGCTTCGATCCTGCAGACGTTTTCCGTTGACGAACAGGGTCGGCGTACCTCTGACTCCGGCATTCACCGCCTGCATCATATCTTGACGGATCGAATTCACCAGGGCCGGGTCCTGCATGTCGGTCTTGAACCGTTCCATGTCCAGATTCAGGACCCGGGCGATCTCCTCGATTTTTTCATCGCTGAGCTGGTTGTAGTTGGCGAACAGGAGGTCATGAAATTCCCAGAATTTTCCCTGTTTTTCGGCGGCCAAGGAGGCCAGCGCCGCTTTCACCGCATTTTTGTGGTTTCGAAGGGGAAAATGTTTGAACACCAGTTTCACCGCTTCGGGATATTGCTTCACCACCTGATCCAAGAGGGGCGCCAGCCGGGCGCAGTAGGGGCATTCGAAATCATCGAAGATCGTCAACACCACCGGGGCGTCTTCGGGGCCCTTGAATGGAGATCCGGACACATCGATATCCTGCACGTACTCCAATTGAATGATTCGGATCGATTGATTTCGGCGGCTGTTCAGGATCAACAGGTCGCCTTTGGGGCCCACCCGAATCTGATCCGCCTCCTTGCCCACTTCGATGGTTCCCTCCGGTTCGCCGGCGGCGGAATAGATGTGTACCTTTCCGGTTTCGGACAAGACGAAAAATTTACTTCCATCGGGAGAGAATGCCACATCCCGGGAAGGCGTTTCCATTTGCAGAGTTTTGACGGTTTCCCACTCGACATTCTCGGCTGCGGATACTTGAAAGCTCATGGGGATGACCAGAGAAAAAGCGATCAGGATGAGGGGTGCACTTGGACCCGGTTTCATAGGTGGGTTCCTCCTATTCAGTGACGTTCGGATTCGGGGTGAATACCATATTGAAAAGACATTGCGGCCATGATTACCGTTTCGGTGGCCTGTCTATCCTCCAGATCTGGCCGAAACGATGATCAAAGCCCACAATTCATTTGAATATGGCAAAAAAGGGAGCGTTTGTATAGACCCATATGAGAAAGCCTTTCGATGGGTCGGTTTGGGGGGGAGGAAAGACCTCTGATGGAAACCGCGACCGATTCGGCCCATGAGTGAAATAGGCCGGTTTTGCATATTTTTCAACTAGACGCTTGCAAAGCGATAGGGGGAAAGGGTATATCTTTCGGATAGATCGGAATCGAGAGACGTGGTGCATCGGCTTTGATGCCGGAAATATCGGCGGCGAAGTCGCCGATCGGCCTTATGCGGGTTGAGGAGATATCATGAGCGACTTTTATTTACCGGCTATCCGTATTCGGGGATACCGGCCTTTTCGGGATGTTTTGTTCCGTTTTAATCGGCTTGAAGTGATTATCGGTGCAAAC
>JAABSQ010000337.1 GCA_011390315.1 Desulfobacteraceae bacterium | reverse complement strand
CCCGATCTGGTGGTCCTGGACGTGATGATGCCCAAACAGAGCGGGGTGCGGATGTTTCGAAATCTCAAGACCAACAAAAAGTTTCAGAACATCCCCGTTCTCATGTTGACCGGCATCGCCAAAAACGCCTTTTTACGCTCCCAGAAAGTGCTCACCGAATTCGGCGACAAGGCGGTGCCGGAACCCGAGGGATATATGGAAAAACCGGTGGATCCAGAGGAACTCGGAGCGGCCATTCAGAAGTTTCTGGCTTGACCGGATGCAGAAACCCTTCCATCCACCCCAAGCCGAAATTTTCGAACCAGCTGAAAGGGAATAAACAAGGAGGATCCGATGGCGGTTATTACCATTTCCAGACAATTTGGCGCAGGCGGCAGAACTCTCGGGAGTATGATCGCCCGGGAGTTGGGATACACATTCGCAGACAGTGAGGTGATCGAACGGATTGCGGAGGCGGCCAACGTCACCCCCACCTATGTGGAGGGGGTGGAAAAAGAGGCCGGCACCAATCTGACCCGGATCATCAATAAGATGGTCAATAAAAGCCTCGTGGACCGCATCCTGGGAGGAGAACGGGGGTATATGGATGAACAGATCTACCTCGATTACCTGGTGGTGATCATTTCCCAGATGGCCGAAGAAGGGGACGTGGTCCTGCTGGGCCGGGGGTCTCAGTACATCCTCCACGACCATCCGGAGGCCACCCATATTCTGCTGATGGATGAATTGGAAAACCGGATCCAGTTCATGATGAAACACTATGAGCTGAATCACAAAAAAGCCGCCCAGGTAGTCGCCGCCGAGGACAAGCGGCGTTCGACGCTCTACCACCGGCTGGGAAAGAGCGATTTCGATGATCCCAACCTGTATCATCTGGTGCCCAATATGGGCCGGTTTTCCCTGGATCAGGCCCTGAAGGCGGTGACGGATTATATTCAGAGTTGACGGCTGATCACTGAAGCTGGCACCGCTCAGGGGTCGAGCGGTGCTCTTGCAAAAACGGCAAACGTGTATCTTCGGTTTCCGAAGCGCCTTCCCGTCGCGGGAAATCCTCGAGCAGGCTCAGCGCCGCTTCCGATCCTCCCCTTGGCTGATTAAAAGGTGTTTTTCCAAAAAAATCATGTCTGATCCAGAACTTCCCGCACCTTGGCGGCCACATCCGATCTTGAAAAGGGTTTTTGAATGAAATGGATTCCCTTTTCCAGAACCCCGTGATGGGCGATCACGTTGGCAGTGTAGCCGGACATGAACAGTCGTTTCAGATCGGGGCAACAGGATTCCAGTCGATCGGCCAAATCCAGGCCGTTCATTTCCGGCATGATCACATCGGTCATCAAGAGGTGAATCTCTTCTGAAAAATTTTCGGCAATCCGAATGGCCTCTCCGGGGGTGGGCGCGGCCAGCACGCGGTAGCCGAGCCGCTCCAGCACTTTTTTTGCGAGGTTCAGAATCGAGGGTTCGTCCTCCACCAGAAGTATCGTTTCCGGCCCGCCCCGATCCGCTTGCGCGGCGTTGTCGGTAATTTTCCGGTCGGTTTTTCCGGTATATCGGGGCAGGTAGATTTTGAAAGTGGTCCCCTGATTTGGCTCGCTGTAGGCGTTGATGAATCCGTGGTTCTGTTTGACGATGCCGTAGATGGTGGCCAGACCCAATCCGGTGCCGGTACCGACCCCTTTGGTTGTGAAAAAGGGTTCGAACAGCTTTCCGAGGGTCTCTTCATCCATTCCGCAGCCGGAATCGCTCACGGCGAGAAGGACGAATTCTCCCGGGGCAAATCCGGCGTGGTCGGCGCAATAGGTTTCGTCCAGGGTCACATTGCCGGTTTCAATGGTGATTTGGCCGATGCCGTCAATGGCGTCCCGGGCATTGACGCACAGGTTGGCCAGGATTTGGTCGATCTGGGCCGGATCGATCAGGGTCGGCCACAACCCGCCCCGGGGCAGCCAGATCAGGTGAATGTCTTCGCCGATCAGCCGCCGAAGCATCTTGAGCATCCCCTCCACCGTCTCGTTCAGGTCCAGCACAATCGGCGAAATCGTCTGCTTGCGGGCAAAGGCCAAAAGCTGCCGGGTCAGGTCCGCCGAGCGCCGGGCCGCGGATAGGATTTCCTGAAGATCCTCCTGAACCGCATCGTTCAAGGGGATCTGTTCCAGGGCCAATTCGGAATGACCGATGATCACCCCCAGCATGTTGTTGAAATCGTGGGCCACCCCGCCGGCCAGACGGCCGATGGATTCCATCTTCTGGCTCTGAACCAGTTCTTCCTGCAATTTTTCACGTTCCGCTTCGGATTTCTTGCGCTCGGTGATATCCCTGAGCACCAGGGTGGCGCCGCCGAATTTGCCGCTGATGTCCGGCATGGGGGTCAGCACCACGTCGAACCATCGAGGCCGCCCGGCGATTTCCGTTCCCATTTCAAGACGGGTTTCCGACCGGCCGCTTTCTCTGAATGCCGAAAAGGCGGGTCCGAGCCAGGGAAGCAGCGTTTCCAGAGATTCATTGTTGAGACATTCGGCAGGCGGGTGCGGCGCATCCTTGTGTTCCCTGAATTCCAATATGCGGTCCCGACTCAGGCAGTAGTATTCACTGCCCGGAAATCCGCTTCGGCCCAGCAGGACGGCGGCGGCCTGATTGATGTTGTCGATACGATTGTTCAAATCGAGCAACAGGACCGGGTCCGACAAACTTTCGACGAGCGTGAGGTATTTGTTTTTTTCATTGGTCAGGAATCGATTGGTGGAGCGAAGCTCTTCCAGCAATTGTTCGTTTTCTTTGCCGCTCCATTCGAGACTGATGCCGATTTCAATTCGATCGAAAAACCGGATGATCAACAGGTTCAGAGTGGATTCGGTCTTCGATGGATATTCCTGTTCCGAAACAAGGTCCAGGTAGGTCTGGCGATAGTATTTCAACAGCCCCAGAAACATCCCCAAATCCACGCCCCGTTCCCGATGCCGCTGGGCTTCCACAATCCCGAAAGTGGCGACCGGGTCATTCTGAAAATCGTCTTCAGGGCTGAATTCGGCGGGTAACCCTTCGCTTTTGATTGTCTCTCTAACGAGGAGGGTGGATAACACCGTAATCGAAAGACGCCAGGCTTCTTCCAAGGTCGAGGAATATTGGTCATACCCGTGCGCTTGGTTATAAAAGAACATCCGTTTAACGATCCAGTCTTCACTCGACTGGATCAATTCCGTAAAAATACCGATCCAGCTTCGCTTGTGATCCATTTCAGGCTCCAAAGCTTTTGGATTTTCGGCTGAACCATCAGTTTTCATCGGAGGTATCCTTTTGGATTTGGAGGGTTTGAGCGATTTTATGAAGGAGCCCTTTTCTTGAAAAAGGCTTTTGAATAAAGGAGATACCCTCTTTGAGAACCCCGTGCCGGGTAATCACGCTGCCGGTGTACCCGGATGTGTAAAGGACTTTGGTCTCCGAATGGAAGGCATACACCTGGCGATACACCTCGGGTCCGTTCATGCCGGGCATGATGACATCCGTGAGCAGAAGATCGATGGGTCCGGAAAAGGATTCGGCGATACGAATCGCATGCTCGGCGCTCGAAGATTCTAAAACGGTATGACCGTGCTCCTGAAGGATGCGGCAGACCAGTTTTTGAACGGCAGGATCATCCTCCACCACCAGAATGGTTTGGGGTTCGAGGAAGTCCGGGGTTGAATCCGGCGACACTCGAGCATCGATCGGGGTTTCCGGGCGGTAGGGAAGGTAGATTTTAAAGGTCGTTCCCATCCTGGGTTCACTGTACACCCAAATGTTTCCGCCATGCTGTTTGATGATGCCGTATACCGTCGACAGTCCCAGTCCGGTGCCCTTTCCCATCTTTTTGGTTGTGAAAAAAGGTTCAAAGATGTTTTTGAGGTATTCCGGATCGATGCCGGCGCCGGTGTCGCTGACCGCGATCTGAATATAGGCACCAGGCTTGACCTCGGGTTTGATATCGGCATATTCCTGATCCAGTTCCACCAGAGCGGTTTCAATGCTAAGCCTGCCGCCGTCCGGCATCGCATCCCGGGCATTGACGGCAAGATTCATCAATACCTGCTCCAATTGGGACGTGTCGGCGCTTACGGTTGCGGGGGCCGGCATTAACGCCAGGTCCAGCAGGATATCTTCTCCGATAAAACGGCCCAGCATTTTTTGAAAAGCGGTGATGGTATGATTCACATCGATGTTCTTCACCTCCAGGATCTGCTTTCGGCCGAAGGCCAATAGTTGGCGGGTTACATCCTTGGCCCGAATGGAGGCGCCGTAAATTTCATCCAGTAAAGAAAAGTGCGGATGATCCGGGGCGACCTCTTCCAGCAGAATTTCAGTATATCCGATGATAATGGACAGGAGATTATTGAAGTCATGGGCGATACCGCCTGCCAGAGTGCCGACCGCTTCCATTTTTTGGGATTGGTACAGTTGCTTTTGCAGGGCCGTTTTTTCGGATTCCGCCTTTTTCAAGGGACTGATATCGATAAAGCTTTCGATAAGATGTCGGCGTCCCTCCAAATGAATGGTCGCGACGGTTTTGATGACCGGTTTTTCCCTGCCCGAGGCGGTCAGAACCACCCGTTCGGAATTATCCACCCTCTGCCCCAAATCGGTGATGGGGCAGGCGCCCGCTTCAGCCGGGCAGATGCCGCTGTGACAGACGCTGCCGATGACCGCGTCTTTTTCACTTTCCATGATTCTAAAAGCGGCGGGGTTGGCATCTACGACAATATGCATTTCAGCATCAATAATGACGATGCCCGCCGGAACCATTTCCACGATCTGCCGGAGCCTATGTTCACTGATGCGCAGGGCTCGCTCGGCTTTCTGTCGGTCGGCCATTTCTCTGCCCAGCCTGCTATTGGAAAGAGAAAGTGCTTCGGCCCGTGCGGCCAGTTTTCTGTTGATCTCCTCAAGTTTTTCCGTATGAGAACGATTTTGGGACCGAAAGATGAAAATGAACGGCAGGGTCAGCAGAAGCAAAGGAATCACCGTAATAGTGGAATGGAATAGGTTCTTCCAGAAGAGTGCTCTCAAATAGCTCAGGTCATAATCGGCACAGGCCAGGTATTTGTTGCCGGAGGGGCTGATCTGCGGAAGCGCTACGGAGCGGAACATGCCCCATTGATCTTCATAGGTGGCATATTTGACCTCCATTTGTTCAAGGGCTTCAAAAAATTCCGCAGGTGCATCAGGATAGGGATAAAAATACCATCTATCTCGAATTTTGAGCTCTTCTTCGGTCACGGTAGGGGCGGAAAAATAAAAACTCTCTCCATTTAAAACCAGGGTATAGAGGTACTCAAAATGGGTTTCCGCCGCAAAGTCGGAAATCTGTTTCCGGTTGATTCGCTCTTCTTCAAGGGAAATCGCATCCGGGTCTACCGTCCGATCATGAAAATCCGGGGCCAGCATGTATTTTAGGCTTTTAGCCGCCAACAGGAGTCGGTGGTCTATCTCCTTCAGCATCTGTTTCTGTGTTTGGAAATTGGAGTAGAGACCGAACAGAACCGCTCCGGCCAGATAAACGAGGGCGGCCAGCAAAAAGGTGCCGAAGGTGCGTTTTTTTTGAGGTGTTTTCATCTTAACGCTTTAAAAAGATGGCCATCCCGCGCAGCCGGAACAGGACGCCGTCTGTGTTGGTTACTCCGGAAAAAGCGGGTCGGCAGTCATTTAATGTGGAAAGGATACCCGTTTAAAAAGCATTATAATACCTTCAAGCATACATAATCCCAAATCACCTTGCAAGAGTTTTATGCAATAAATATCTTAAGTTTCTCTCGTTTATTTCTTCCGCTGTGATTTCGACTTTACTTAGCCTTTTTTATTATTAATCTCAAAAATAAGCGATTCGATTTCGACTGACATCTTGACATCATTCTGTATAGATATTATTTTCTTGAGTATACCGTATTCGGTACAGGGGATAACTGCATCTAACACTAGACATCAAACGTTTCCGAATAGATCTGGAAAAAGGCGCAAAGCAAAAAAAATGGACCGAAATGAAAAGATCAAACAGTTGACATTGCGGTTGCCCGAACGCATCCACCGGGAATTCAAGGTCAATACCGCCAGGGAAGGGCGCAGCATGGGCGAAGTGGCCATGGAATTGATCAAGGATTATCTGAAAGACAAATAGCGCGGCACGATACCCCGAATTTCATTACAATCGACTTCCGAATCTCCGAATCCCCTGAGAATAGCACATTATCTATTCACAAAGGAGGTCAATCATGAAATTTTCGGATCTGTTTGTTCCCAAGTACATGCATTCCGTCCCGGATGTCCGCATGAAAGCGGTCGGCAAACTCAAAGACGGGAAACTGCTTTCCCAGATCGCGGAGAAAGACGAAAATGAGAAAGTCCGGCGGCGGGCAGCCGAACGGCTGAACGATCTCAAGGATATGCGGGGGATTGCATGAGATCGGGGTAGAGCATTCCGGCCACTTGGGTGATCCCCTCGAGCAGGCGAAAGGTGGGCCGTGAAACAATCCATTCATCGATCAGATATACCTCTCCGTTTTGAACCGCCTTGAGGGCCTGAAACCCCGGTTCTTTCAAAATATCCGCCTTGGCGATCGGATTCATGGCGCCCTGTTGGGCCAGGTACACGTCGATTATCGCGGCCTTGGCGAGGATGCGCTCCTTGCCGTAGGCCGCGATATTGGTCCGGCGCATCTGGCTGGCATCTTCGGCCACATTAATGCCGCCGGCGGTTTGCAGCACGAACATGGCCATGGAATCCTGAGAAAAGGTCTTCATTTTTCGGTGAATGGCCTCGAAATAGACCTTTTTTCGGGCTTCCCGCGGAATCCTGTCCACTTGCTCCCGAATGGCGATCAGCCCCGCTTCGAATGAACGGATCATCGCCTCTGCTTCCGCCTTTTTCCCTGTGAGAATGCCGAGATCCCGCCAATACCGATACATATCTTCGATCCCGACCGGTTGGAGGGAGACCACCGTAATGCCGGCCAATTCCAGTTTTCGAACAAAAGGCTGATAGACCCGATCGATCATGGGCCGAATCAGCACCAAATCGGGCCGCAGGGCCATGAATTTTTCCGCGTCGTCATGGTAGCTCAGGGCCGGTTTCTTCAAAGCTTCCGGCGGATAGGTCTCGTTCCGGCCCACCCCGATGATTTCATCGTCCAGTGCCAATCGGAAAAGGTTTTCGGTATGGGCCCCGTACAGGGATATAATTCTCTGAAACGGGCGGTCGACTTGAATGCGACGGCCGGAACCGTCCGTCACGGAATCGGCCAGTGCGTCACTCTGAAGGAAAGCGACCAGAGCTGCTATCATGAAGAGGTTACGGATGAATGGCATGGCGCTGTCTGAAACTCACTTTTCTGGATCGGGTGAATGCATCCGAGTAAACATGAGCGTCCACATCGAAAACAATCCCCAGGTTATCGGCGGTCAATACGGAATCCGTTTCGCCCCAGTCGGCGATGGTCCCGTTTTTCATCAGGATCAGCCGGTCGCAATAGGTGGCCGCCAGATTCACATCCTGAAAGACCGACACCGCCGTTTTGCCCGCATCCTTCACGTCGGTCGTCACGATCTCCATGAGCGCCAGGGTGTGATGGATATCCATATTGGAGGTGGCCTCGTCCAGCAGAAGCACCGGCGTACCCTGGGCCAGGGCCCTGGCGAAGATGACCCGCTGGCGTTCCCCGCCGCTCATTTCAGTCATGTACCGGTTCCGGAACCGGGCGATGCCGGTTCGCTCCATCACCGCCTCGATGATGGCGACATCCTCGGCCGAGGGCGCTGCAAACCGCGGCAGATGGGGGTAGCGCCCCATCAGAACCACCTCCAGGGCGGTAAAGGGAAAGTTGACATAAAAATTCTGGGGAACCAGCGCCATTTCCCGTGCAAGCCGCCGGCGGGAATAGGCGTGAACATTCCGCTCATGGTAGGTGATACGGCCTGAATTCGGCCGCTGATGGCCCATCAGCAGATCGATCAAGGTGCTTTTGCCGCAGCCGTTGGGCCCTAGAATACCGTAGAAATGCCCCGGATCGATGGTCAGGGAGACATCCGTCAGCACCGGATGATCCGGATAGCTGAAGGCGATGTGGTCGACAATGAAGCCCATGCTCAGATCGCGGTTTTCCCCATCTGTTTGCGACGAAAGATATAACAGAAAAACGGGCCCCCGATCAGGGCGGTCAGCACCCCGATCGGGATTTCATGGGGAAGCACCGCCCGGGTGACGGTATCGGCCCAGAGCAGCAGAATGGCCCCGGCCAGCAAGGAAGCGGGCAGCAATCGTCTGTTGTCCGGCCCGGTGAGGGTGCGCATCATATGCGGAACCAGAAGCCCCACAAACCCGATAATTCCCGAGACCGACACGCAGATGGCGGTGACCAGAGACGCCGTCGCCAGCAGGATGATCATCACCCGGCGGGTGTCCACACCCAGGGATGCGGCGGTCCGGTCGCCCAGTGCCAGAAGGTTCAAGTCCCGTGCGAAAAAGAGGAACACCACCAGCCCGATGGTGACGAAAAACAGGGTGAGACCTACGTCATTCCAGGTGCGGGAACCGAAGCTGCCCATCAGCCAGAAAATGATCACCGCCACCTGCTCATCGGCGATATACTTGAAAAAGCTGATCCCGGCCGACAGGATGGCGGCCACGATGATGCCCGACAGAATCAGGTTGTTGGAGGACATCCCGCCGCCTGAAGCGGAAAGATAGATCACCAGGAGAAGTGTGAGGCTTGCCCCGGCAAAGGCGAAAAGCGGGATGGAATAGGTCCCCATGGCGGTGAGGTTCAGCAGCAGGGCCACCGCAGCTCCGAAAGCGGCTCCGGCGGACACGCCCAGGGTATAGGGATCCGCCAAGGGGTTGAGGAGAATGCCCTGATAGACGCACCCGGACACCGCCAACCCGCCTCCCACGACGGCGGCGGTCAGGATGCGCGGCAGGCGGACATCCAAAACCACCACCGGATAGAGTTCGTCCATACCGGCCGTCAGCCCGGGGATTCCGGCCAGCTTGGCGCCGATGATCCGCAAAACCTGGGTGGGCGAGACGGGGATATACCCCATCCCGGTGGAGAGAATCACCGTGGCGGCCAAACCGATCGCCAACAGCATGAATTGCATCTTCCAGCCCATCCTCGAAGATGGATGGGCGATCTGCCGCGCCTTTCTACCGGTCATCCATCACCCATGGATTTCCACAGCCATACAACCCGTCCAGCGTGCAACCGGTCATCGGGCTTTCCGGTATTCATGGGTAAACCCCTTGTCATACAGGCGGGATTTTTTCCGGGTCGATTGAAGACCGGGGTCCAAGGCGCTGCCTACGATAATCAGGGCCTGTTTGCGGATGTTTTCCTGTTCAACCAGTTCGGGAAGTCGGGCGACGGTGGTATGGAAGATTTTTTCCTCCGGCTGGCTGACCCGGTAGGCCACGGCGGCCGGAGAATCGGGACCGTAGGTCCTTTCAAGAATCTCGGCCACTCGGTCGATCATGGATATGGACAAATAGACCGCCATCGAGGCCCGATGTCGGGCCAGGGATTCCAGGTTTTCGGCTTCGGGTACCGGGGTTCGGCCGGCCATCCGCGTCAGAATCACGGTCTGGGTCACTTCGGGAAGGGTGTACTCGATGCCCATGGCGGCGGCCGCTGCAAACGCGGCGGTGATGCCGGGGATGACCTCGAAAGGGATCTTCTCTTTTTGCAGTTCGGTGATCTGTTCGGCGATGGCCCCGTAGAGGCTCGGGTCCCCGGTATGAAGCCGCACCACCCGTTTGCCGACACGATGGGATTCGATCATGAGGTTCATAAACTCCGACAGATGCAAGGGGGCGCTGTCGACGTGCTTGCATTCGGGCGGGGTCCACCGGAGCAGTTCAACCGGCACCAATGACCCGGCATAAACCACCAGATCGGCCGTTTGCAGGGCCCGCTGTCCCTTGACCGTGATCAGCTCGGGATCACCCGGACCGGCTCCGACGAACCGGATGGGATGGGTTTCCAGGGCTGTCATTTCAAAAGGCCCCGAGCTGACAGGGGCTGACCTTGATTTTCAGAGCCTCGCAGGCAGCGGAGACATTGATCTTTGAGAGCCCGAACTCCTCCGCGATCCGCCATGCTTCGGCACAGGGAATCTTGGTATCCACCAGTGCGTCGTGGAGAGCGTCCCGCAGCTCGGGCGCCACCACCTGAGCCGGTTCCACTATCTTTTTTTCCGGGTAATAGCCGAAGAGCCCCAGCTGGCACTGGACGATTCGAAATTCCAGAAGATCCACATTTTTTCCCACCCGGGAGGGCAGGACATTCCGATCTTTTACGATACGGAAACAAGCGCCGCAGGAGATCTTTCCTTCCTTGGCCCTGTCTTTGATGTCTGCGGCGATTTCGGGATCGAGCGCAGCCTCCGGGGAATGCTTGGCGGCATATTTGCCTTTATCTTCATGTGTCATGACGACCTTTTTGAATTCCAAAAGGGTTGTTGATGAACGATCGGTTCAGATTTACATGTAACACAATCCCCGAGGGACGACAAGACGCCGAAAGCGGGTTTTTGATGAAGCCATCGAGGCTCGATTCGGGAAAGTTCCAGGAGATATTGTCTCAAAGATTGAATAAATTGACGATCATGAAAAAAATGAAAAGAACTTGAGTTCAAATATTTGAAATGGGAATTTTTATTTTTTCAGGCGTTTTCAAACGGAAAAATTCAACCGCATTTCGCCCGGCGATTCGGGCCGATTCCTCGGGAGTGAGCCCCGGAGCGGCGGCCAGGATTTTGAGTTCCCGGTCCCAGGCATAGGGGATTTGGGGAAAATCGGTTCCGTACATGATCCGATCGATGCGCCATTCCGAAAGGGGCGGGGGCGGTGGATTCTGGGGAAGGTAGTCGGTGAGCACCATGGCGGTATCCAGCCAGAGGTTGTCGTAGGTTCGAATGAGCCGCTGGTAAGCAGAGAATTCATCGGCGCCGAGATGGGGGACGCAGACCCGAAGATCCGGGTGGTCCCGGACCACCCGTTCCAGGTCGCCGGCGTTGCAGAACCGGTAGGGATCGCAGGGGTAGGCCGGGCTTTTGGGCTCCCGGCCCACATGCATGATCAGGGGTTTATCATGGGCGATGCAGGTTTGATACACCTCTTCCATTTCCGGGCTGTTCATGGAAAAGCACTGGACGTGGGAGTGGAGCTTTACCCCGCCCAATCCGGCTTCGAATCCTTCCCGAAGAATCTTCCCGGCATTCGGTTCGCCGGGGTAGACGGTGGCCATGCCGGTGACCCGGTCGAACCGGCCGCACACCTCGGCCACAAAGGCATTGAGCTCCCGGGCGATGCCGGGCTTGTGGGCATAATGGAGGGCGATGATGTGGCTCACGCCGCGGCTCAGAAGAAATTCCAGAAGGGAAGCGGCGGAGAAGCGGTACCGAATGGGCCAGGCGTGCTGATCGAACCACTTGCGAATGGAATCGAAAATCCGGTCGGGAAAGATGTGGACATGGGCATCCACCACAACATCGATTCCCTCGGGAAGGGATTCGCCTTCCTCGTCGTTCAGCCCTTCAAAAGGGAATGCCAGTAAACCCTGCCCCTCTTCCGATACCATCTTGATTTACACCCCGAGATAATCCTGTCGAACGGCGGGGTCGGCTTTCAGCTTGAATGAGTCGCCCCGCCAGACAATCCGTCCTTTTTCGATAATATAATGACGGTCGCAGATTCGTGTCAAAGCGTCAAGATGTTTGTCGATGACCAGGATGGACAGTCCGGCGGATTTGAGGTTTTCCAGACAGTCCCATATTTGAGCCCGAACCCTGGGCGCCAGCCCCTCGGTGGCTTCATCCAGGATCAGAAGTTTCGGATGCGTCATCAAGGCCCGTCCGATGGCCAGCATCTGCTGTTCTCCGCCGGAGAGCCGGCTGCCCGGCTGCCGGGTGCGTTGGGCCAGAACCGGAAAGAGCTCGTAGATATCCGCCGGTGTCCAGGGCCGACGGCCGTTTTTGCCGCGATAGGCGGTGGCCACCAGGTTTTCCCGGACCGTCAGGGTAGGGAAGATCTGCCGGCCTTCGGGCACCAGACCGATGCCCATTTGAGCGATGCGATAGGGAGGCGCCCCGAAAATGTCCCGACCCTGAAAAGTGACGGTCCCCTGCCGGGGTCGGGTCAATCCCAGTATGGAACGAACGGTGGTGGTCTTTCCCATACCGTTGCGGCCCAGAAGGGATACCATCTCTCCGGCATGAATCTCGATATCGATGCCGAAGAGGGCCTGAGTGGTTCCGTAGTATGAATGGATGTTTTTTAATTCAAGCATGGGTTTCCACCTGTAGCCCGGTCGCCGTGTTTTCCAATGTGATTTCTTCTTCTCCGAGATAGGCCTCCCGGACGGCCGGACTCCGCCGAATCTCTTCCGGTGTTCCCGAAGCGATGATCCGGCCGTAGACCAGTACACTGATCCGGTCGGCCAGGGAAAAAACCGCATCCATGTCGTGCTCCACCAGGAGCAGGGACATTCGGTCTTTCAGCCTTCGAAGCAGGCCCACCATCTCAGCCGAGGCCCGGGCGCCCATTCCGGCCATCGGTTCGTCCAGAAGCAGCACCCGGGGGCTCGAAGCCAGGGCCATGGCGATGCCGACCAGGCGCTGCTCTCCATAGGAGAGGCGGGATGCCCTTGTGTCGGCGCGATGGACCAGCCCCACCTGCCCCAGAGCGGTCAGGGCCGCATCCCGAACGGGTTCGACCCGGCGGGCCGGTTTCCAGAACCGAAAGCTGTGTCCGTCCCGAGCCTGGACCGCCAGGGCCACATTGTCCAGGGCGGTGAATCCGTTGAAGATGTTGGTCGCCTGAAAGGTCCGGGCGATGCCCAGGGCCGAGCGCCGATGAACCGGCTGGAATGTGATATCCTGTCCCTCGAATCGAATGGCCCCGGCGTCCGGTTTCAGCTCACCGGCGATTTGATTGATGAGGGTGGTCTTGCCCGCCCCATTGGGGCCGATCAGGGCGTGAATCTCCCCGGAAAAAAAGTCGAGATTCACCTGATCCGTGGCCCGAATCGCTCCGAAATCCTTGCATAAGCCCCGCAGGGTCAGGACCGGCGTCGTCATGATTCCCTTCGGGGAGACAGAAGCCCGTAAATTCCGCCTCTGGCGAACAGGACCATCAGGATCAGCAGGGGGCCGAGTATGATCATCCAGTGTTCGGTGTATTCGGACAGCACCTCCTCGGTCAGGAGCAGCCCCGCGGCGCCCATCACCGGCCCGGCCAGGCTGCCCATTCCGCCGAGGATGACCATCACCAGAATTTCTCCGGATCGGGACCAGTGCATCAGGGCCGGGCTGATATACAGCGTCTGATTGGAGATCAGGGCCCCGGACAGGCCGGCGACGGCTCCGGAGATCATGAAACAGACCAGCCGATACCGATACGTGGGAAACCCGATGGCCCGCATTCGCCGTTCGTTCTCTCCGGCCCCTTGAATCACCATTCCGAACCGTGAATGGACCAGCCGCCGGCAAAGATAAAAGACGATCGCCAGAAGCAGAAGCACCAGATAATAAAATTGGGTGGGATTCCCCGGATCTACCGGGCCTCCGATGGAATTCCGGGACCAAAGCGCCATGCCGTCGTCTCCGCCGTAGTCGGCCAGTCCGGCAAAAAAATAATAGAGCATCTGAGAGAAGGCCAAGGTGATCATGATGAAATAGGCGCCCGACGTGCGAAGGCTGACCGCACCGATCACCAGCGCCGTCACCCCTGCGCATGCCATAGCGGCGGGCCAGGCAATCCAGGCGCTTTCAACGCCGTGGTTGGATAGAATTCCCACCGTATAGGCCCCGATCCCCAGAAAGGCGGCGTGGCCGAAGCTGACCATTCCGCCGTATCCGAGAATCAGATCCAGGCTGAGCGCACAAAGGCCGTAGATCAGAATTCTGCCGGCCAGGCGGGTATAAAAGGCGTCCGCCGCCAGAGGAATCAAAAAGAATCCGATCCCGGCGGCCAGATACAGCAGATGAATTCTTGTGAAATGAATTCCGGCCCGATCCCTTCTGTCGGCGGGTTTACCCATGGGCGGGAAAGAGTCCTTGGGGACGGAAACAGAGCACCCCGGCCATGAGGATGTAGATGGCCATGGAAGAGAGGGCCGGCGGCAGCAGAATCCGGCCGAAGGTATCCGCGACACCGACCAGAACGGCGGCCGCGAATGCCCCCCGAACCGACCCGATGCCGCCGATGACGATCACCACAAAGGCCAGGATCATGATCGGTTCGCCCATGCCGGTTTCCACCGAAAGAATCGGGCCGGCCATCATGCCGGCGAATCCGGCCATAGCCGCTCCCATCCCGAAAACAAACGTATACAAAAGCTTGATGTTGACCCCGAGAGCGCCGACCATTTCCCGGTGAGTGGCCCCGGCCCGAATGATCATGCCGAGCCGGGTCCGGCCGATAAACAGATAGAGGCCGACCGCCACCCCCGACCCGGCGAGAACGATGGTCAAACGATAGGCGGGGTAGGGAATGCCCGGCAAAATCTCGACGGTCCCGGACAGGGATTCGGGAATCGCCATGAAATAGGCCTGGGGCCCCCAGGTCATGCGAACCAGTTCGTTAAAAAACAGGATCAGGGCAAAGGTGGCCAGCACCTGGTCCAGGTGGTCCCGGTCGTAAAGCCGCCTCAGGATGGACATCTCCATCAGCATTCCGATTCCCATCACCAGCGGCACGGCCAGAAGACAGGCTATAAAAAAAGAGCCGGTCAGGGCCTGAAAAGTGGCCGCCAGGTAGGCGCCCAGCATGTACAGAGAACCGTGGGCCAGATTGATCAGGTTCATAATGCCGAATACCAATGTGAGGCCGGCGGACATGAGAAAGAGCATGACCCCCAGTTGGAGTCCGTTGAGGGTCTGCACCACCCACAGCTGCATACTCATGGAGCCGTTCCTTCTCTTTTTTTATCGGTGCACCTTACCACTGCATATCGCATTCGGAGTGGTAGGCGTCCGCATGGTCTTCAAAGGCGGTTCCGATGATCTTGGTGGTCAGCACCCCTTCGGAATTCTTGATGACCTTCCGAATATAGAAATCCTGGATCGGGAAGTGGTTGCGATTGAATTTGAAATCCCCCCGCACCGAGGCAAAATCGGCTTTGCGAAGGGCCTTTCGAAGGGCCTCCTTGTCGGAAAGGTCACCGCCGACCGCTGCAATCGCAGAGTCGATGAGCAGGGCCGCGTCATACCCCTGGGCCGCGAACAGGGACGGCAGACGGCCGTATTCTTTCCGGAAGTCGGCCACGAACTTCCGGTTCACCGGGGTGTCCAGGTCCGGACCCCAGAAGCTGGAATTCAAAAGGCCCAGGGCCGCATCCCCCATGGCCGGCAGCACCATCTGTGCGATCGTGAATGCGGTGGTGTAAAGGGGAATCTCCTCCTTCAATCCGGATTGAGCATACTGCTTGACGAAATTGATGCCCATGCCGCCGGGGTAAAAAACGAACACGCCATCCGGCTTGGCCGCCCGAAGCTGAGCCAGCTCGGCGGCATAATCGGGCTGGTTGATTTTGGTGTAGACCTCGGCCACGATCTCGCCTTTGAAATAGCGTTTGACCCCGGCCAGGCCGTCCTTGCCCGCCTGGTAATTGGGGGCCATCAGGTAGAGCCGCTTGACCCCCTCATCCTGAAGGTATTTGCCCATGGCTTCGTGGGTCTGATCGTTCTGCCAGGAGACGGTGAACAGATCCGGCAGGCATCGGGCGCCCGCCAGCGGGGAAGGGCCGGCGTTTGCACTGATCAGGAAGATGCCGGCGTCGGTGATCGGTTTGGCCACCGCCATCATCACATTCGAGAAGACGATTCCGGTAACGAAATCGACCTTTTCTTTTTCGATGAACCGGTTTGCCACCTGAACCCCGATACCGGGCTTGAGCTGATCATCGCCCATGATCAGTTCTACCGGCAGGCCGCCCAGTTTGCCGCCTTTGTGGGCCATTCCCAGTTTGAAGCCGTCCAGAATATCGATGCCCAGACTGGCCGCCGGACCGCTCATGGTGGCCATATATCCGATTTTGATTTCATCCGCGGCTGTCGCAGAAACCGCAAATGATAAACAGACCGCCAGCACCCATCCCAAGATCCCTTTTCGCATGACTTCTTTTCCTTTCCGTCGGAGGATATCGCTTTTGTTTCTACGCGTAGAAACATACAGAATAAACGGAAAAGATCAAGCTTTTTTTATTCCGGAAGACGGGCGGGGTTTTATGTGAGCGGCTGAATAAATTTTTTTATTCTTCTTTTTCTTTCTTCTCCTGCTTTCTTTTTTTGATTTCTTCCTGACGCTCCAGCACCATTTTCAGTTTGGCCCAGTTGCGTTGAAGAGGGCCGTTGTGTCGAAGCGACTCGACCGCTTCATCCATTTCCTTGATGGTTTTTTCTGATTTTTCCACTGCTTGTCCTTTCTTGGCCATTATCACCGTTTCGACCACCCTGTCTATCATTATGGCTTGGCCGAAACGATAATCAAGGCCCTTTTCTTTTATCGGGTCTTTAAAAAAGGGTCATTTTTCTATGATTTTCTCCCTGTCGAAAATTTCCTCCATTCATCAGTGTTGGAATCAATCTTTAGAAGACTGGCGGTTTAGGATAAACGCTTCCATCACCGGGCAGATGTCTTCACCCTTTTCATCCTGAACAAAATGGCCGGTCTTTTCAAACCGCTCCACGCATGCATGAGGAAGAAATCGGCTCCATCGGTCCAGTTCCTGTTTCCGAAAGGCGATATCCCGCATTCCCCAGAGGATCAGCACCGGTTTGGTTCGAAGCACCTTCCGGCGCGACCATAACCCCGCCAACCATTCGCCGGACCCGAGAATCTCTTTTGGAAACACCATACACCCTTTGCGATCTTTCGGATTCTTCAGGGGCATCACATAATGGCGGTAAACTTCCTCGGGCATTTTTCCGTGAAACATCTGCCGCATCAATACGGTCACAAAAACATTATACCGGCGAATCAGAAATCTTCCCGCCGCGCCGGCCATAAATCGGCTGAACAATTCGTAATGAAGCACTCCGCGCACCGGCCACATCCAGGTATTGAGGATAATGATACTTCGAACATTCTCAGGATGCCGAACCGCATAAGAAAGTCCGATGGGGCCGCCCCAGTCCTGAACCACCAGGGTGATATCTTTAAGTTCAAGCGTATCGATGAGCTTTTCCAGATTGCCTGCATGATCCGCCGGTCTGTAGGACCACCCCTCCGGTTTGTCCGAAAGGCCGAAACCGAGATGATCCATGGCGATGCAGCGAAACCGGGCGGATAGCCCTGTAATCAGCTTTCTATAAACAAAAGACCAGGTAGGATTGCCGTGCACCATCACGAGGGGGGCGCCGGTTCCTTCATCAACAAAATGCATCCGCCCCGATTCCAAAAAGAGAAAACGGGATTCAAAGGGGTAAAGCGATTTGTTTATCCAATCGGAAGGATTCATGTCCATACACCGGAATTCGGTCCTGGTCAGACGGCATTCTATTTTTCCGCCTTCTAAAAAGGCTAACCGTGGAATCGGGTTTTGTCAAACCCTCCTCGGCACTGGTGAACGGCTTTCAGGTCTTACCGGACATGGGGTCGAGAGGAACCGGCTGCCGGAATTCCGCCGGCGGCATCGGCTTCGGAGAGGCGATCAAATGGCGGGAGAGAAGCTCGGTCGCCGTAATTTCATCGGGACCGTGGTAGTGGATTTCAATCATTCGAATATGGTTGTCGGTGTTTTCCGTCAGAAGCACCGCCGGGGGTCCGTTCTCCGAATTTTCGGAAATCGCCAGGGATACCTTGCCCATCTGAATATACTGACGATACAGATCGATCCGCTCTCCGCCGGATTCCACCACATAAGCCTGCCAGGCCTGCCCGTCATTCCAGGCCGGTCTTCCATTGTATATGGAAACATTGGCCACCAAAACAAGGGTTTCCGATTCGCCGTCTTTGTCCAGATCGACGGCGGCGGTCACGGCATATTCCCACCCCGGTTCTCCGGCCGTTGCTTTGGAATACCGATCATCAATCAGTTCCTCAATTTTCAGGCCGCTCTCCTTGAGATTATCTCCATGAACCGCATCATCGGAATCCCCGCCGCATCCTTGAAAAATCCATAAAAACATCAGGAGGAAAACCACTTTATAAACAGTGACGCCCTTCATCCATTTTCCTTGTTCCAGGCCGACGGCCTGAATCTATTTTTATAGCCCTTTATTCATTTTGCCGAAATCTCATTTACTCCGGCTCCAAAAACTTGGAATATCGTAATCGCAGCAGTGGAAAACATCAAGAGGCGATTCAACTGGTCGATGCGGCACTGGAAACTCTGGGGAAGCGGCTGTACTGGTCGGTGATGAACCCCGAAGCCCGCTGTCACCCGCTTGGGAAGGACGGTGAATGTACCGGAAAACCGGCGGACTAAGGTGAGTATTTATTATTATTCCAAATGGATGAAGGGCTGACTCGGCCATTCGCTCCCGGCCTTTGGCGGACCAGGAAAACAGGGTTTCGCGGACAAAGGTATGCATCGGCCGACGGCGGTTATGCCGCCGGCCGAAAAGGGGATGAATTCAGGTTCTACCGGGTTTCGGTCTAGTCGGCGGCGCCTTCTTGGGGTCTCAGCCATCCTCGGGCCTGTCCCAGTCTCTGTTCCGGATCGAATTCGGGCATATTTTCGAGTTCATTCTCTGTGCCCTGGTACATGACATAATAGCGGCCCGCATTTTCAAGCTGATCGAACGGTACCGCGACCCTTTTGTCGCCGATCCCCAGAAAACCGCCGACATCCATCACGACATGGCTGATTCGACCCCGCCGGTCGACGATCAGGTTTTCCACGCTTCCGACGGTTTCGCCGCCTTGTGTTCGCACGATCGCGCCAATCAGTCTCTCCATCGGAATCTCACGGGCCTGCATGCGGGATCGGCCGTACCGTCGGCCGGTATCGCCCTGACCTCTCTGTTCCGGATATCGGCCCTGATCCGAACGTTGTTCCTGCTGCCGCCTCATGCTTCTTTCATCCCGGCCTCTCTGATCCATGTAAGGGCGCCGTTCCATTCGCCGCCCCTGCTGCGCCATATCTCGTCCTTGCATGCGTTCCTCTTCCCTGGTCGGGTAATACCCGTACCGGGACGGATATCGATCCGCATGATAATAGGCGTCGTAATAGCCGGGGGTCCGGTATGGGGCGTAATAAGGGCGGTCGTAACCCGTCTCGGGGCCATATCCATACCCGTATCGATAATCATAGTATTCGATCTCCGGCATATTCTCGAGATCGCTTTCGGTGCCCTGATAGACGGCGAATCCGCCCGCTTCATCGTACTTCAGATCTCTTTTCGAAACGGCGACCCGTTTTCCGCCGAGTCCCAGGAATCCGCCGATGTCGAGGATGAATTTGTCGATTCTTCCTTTTTTATTGAAGATGACATCTTCAATTTCCCCGACCTCTTCACCGGCTTGGGTTCGGACTTCCATGTCCAGGATGTTTTCGCCCAGCATACCGGCGGTGATCTCCTGCTGTGCTGCGGCATGGGCTGCACTGAAGCAGAAGGCCGCGGCAATAATGAATGCCGTCAACCAGGGTCCTTTTACACGGTAATACATAATGCGCTCCTTTCTTTATCGTTGTTTTCCAAATATTCCCGATAAAGATAACGAAACGCACCGCTGAGTGGAATAGGAGAAATTCTGTATATGGATTGCAAAAACCGAGTATTTTTTAATTTGTATTCGGAGGAAAAATGATGTAAAGGCTGGATATATTTTGCTAAAAATATCAAGGAAGGTTTTCAAAATCGTCTAAATCTTTATATCTCCCACTTGCTTTTTTATTCACCTTTAAGTGCTTCAAGCTGATGATGCTCACTTCTTGGCCGTCAATTTCATCCACAACTCGCTCTTCATAACAATCGCTAAACCTGACTCCTGAAATGGATGTTAAAATTTCAATCCTCATGGGAGCCACACCCATTCTGACCACATTTTTTTCTTTGAGAAAAAGAT